>NZ_JBHYXD010000091.1:0-35462 GCF_042751995.1 Streptomyces sp. NPDC059371
CGCGTGAAGCGTTCGCGCCGCCTCCTTGCATTCCGCACCACACATCACGTGCGGCACGAACTGCTCCCGTGGCGAGGTGCTCACGTCGATGCGATGGCGCGGAGGGCGGACAGACAACGGCAGCCCGCCGGCCCCACCAAACACGTTCGATGGGGCCGTACGGGCATCCAGGTCAGCGACTTGGGCGGAAGCGGCGGTACAGGACCGCACCCGCGAGGACGGACACGGCGCCGCCGGCGAGGGCCGGGCCGGCCAGATCCGCTCCTGTGCGGGCCAGCGTGGACGTCGCCGTGCCCGGAGTGTCCGGAACGGCCCGATGCCGGGGGGCCGGGGGTCGCGACACCGGGGGCGTCGCGGCCGAGGGCTTGGGGGCCGGAGTCGTCCGGGCAACGTGAGAATGAGCGTGGTCACCGCCGTTGACCGACTGGTTGCCGATCGCCGGGTTGCCCACGCCGACCGCGTTGACACTGTTCCCGGAAACGTTCACCGGCAGATCGACCGGCAGCTGCAGACCGTTGCCCGAGATCAGCCCGGGCGAGTCCGTGACGCGGCCGTCGGCCGAGGCTTCGCCCGACGTGTCCGATCCGCCGTCGGTCTCCGCACGGTCGGCCTCGGCCGTGTCCTTGTTCTTGTCCTTACCTTCCTGAGCATCACTGCGGGTACTCACCCGCACACCTGCAAACGCCGGAGCGGCAACAGGGTTATGGCGTACCGCCTTTCGACGTCTCTGCGCTGGTCCAAAAGGTCCGGACTGATGCCGTCGGTCATGTGACTGTCGGTCTGGTTGCTCGTTGCGCTTGCCATATTGGGGCGGTCCACATCTCGCCCCCGGCACGCGGCAGTCCCGACAGGCGGGCGCAGGAACGGCCGTTGACCGCGGGGCGATGGCGATGGACAGGTCGCTTTGCCGTTCGACGTGCCACACCTTCTGCTGATTTGCAGGCGAAACGGCAGACGGCGCTCACACGCCGACTCCACGGTGATCAAGCCTGTGTTTTCCGACAAGGAGACGCCACTGTGCGAATTTCTGACATTCAGCGCTGCGAGGTCCGGCCCGGACGGCTCGTGGAGTGGGGGTTCAGCCCTGCGACCGTCGCGGCAGCGGCGGTGCTGCCGACGGATCCGCGGCCGCCGGCGTACATCCAGGAGTCACACATCAGAACGGCGCGGTCGGTGCGCGAGGGGGGCCTGTTCGTGCCGACCTGGCTCGGTACGGCTTTCGACCTGCCCGGTCAGGTGGACCTCGACATGCTGGAACGGGCACTACGCGGCTGGACACTGCGCCACGAGACGCTGCGCAGCGGGTTCAGGTGGGTGGGCGACGAGATGCACCGGTTCACTCTCGATCAGGACGATGTCACGCTCTCCCGCGAAGTGGTGGGCGACTTCACCGACGCGAATCTACTGGCCGAGCATCTGCAAGACCGTTTCGACGAAGCGGCGGACGCTCTCGGCTGGCCCAATCTCATCTTCGCGGCGGTCGTCCGCGAGGACTCCACCAGCGTGTATCTGGCTTTCGACCACACCAACGTCGACGCCTACTCGCTGCAGCGCATCCCGTACGAGGTGCAGGAGCTGTACACGGCACATGTCGCGGGGCAGTCCCTCACCGCCACCCCGGTCGCGAGCTACGTGGACTTCTGCGAGCAGGAGCGGGCGAACGCGAACGCCATCGACGACACACACGCGATCGTCACGCGCTGGCGGGAGTTCATCGGCCGGTGCGACGGAAGGCTTCCGGAGTTCGCCGTCGATCTGGGCCTGCGGCCCGGCGACGCACTGCCCGTCCAGAAGCTCATGCGTGAGCCGCTCGTCGACGCGGACGCGGCCGCTGCGTTCGAGACGTACTGCCGGCCCTACGGCGGCAGCCTGGTGGGCGTCCTGGCCGCGACCAGTCTGATCGTCCACGAACTCGGTGGGCAACCGGTCTACCGCACGGTCGTGCCGTTCCACACCCGGCTGAAGTCCGCGTGGTCGGACTCCGTGGGCTGGTACGTCGGCGGCGCGCCGATCGAGGTACCCGCGGCACGGGACTTCGACGCCGCGCTCGCCTCGGTCCGGGCCCAGTTGCACGCCAATCGGTCGCTGGCGCGCATTCCTCTGGCCCGAGTACTACGCCTCCTGGGCGAAGACTTCCGCCCCACGTCACCCGACCTGTACTCGATCATCTCGTACGTGGACGCCCGCCTCATTCCCGGTTCGGCCGGCTGGAGCGAACAGAAGGCGTACGGGCTGCTCCGTGTGTCGTACGGCGATCAGGTGTGCGCCTGGGTCAACCGGCTGCCCGAGGGACTGTGGATCGCGTGCCGCTACCCGGACACGGACATCGCTTCCAAGAACGTACGCCTTTATATCGAGAAGCTTCGGGAGCTGATCGTCTCAGTTCGTCCTGCGGCCCTTTCAACCGTCGCAGGGCGATGATGCGCATCGCCGGCTGCAACGACGTCGGGCGGTCACGCGGTGATGGCCGTGCGTACCGCCCGTATCAGGGACTGGGCCCGCGGGTCCGCCGTCACGCTCTTGCGGAAGCCGTTGGTGACGTAGCCGAAGGCGATGCCGGACTCGGGGTCGGCGAAGCCTAGGGCGCCGCCGCGGCCGGGGTGGCCGAAGGAACCGGGGGAGAGCAGCGGCGACGCTCCGCCGTGGAGCATGTAGCCGAGGCCGAAACGGGTGTTGACGACGAGGACCCGGTCGGGTCCCGCGGACTGTTCCGAGCGCGCGGCCGACAGCGTCTCCGGTGTGAACAGCCGGACGCCGTCCACCTCCCCGATCAGCGCGGCGTAGAAGCGGGCGAGGCCGTCGGCGGTGGCGATGCCGTTCGAGGCGGGCAGGGCGGCGGCGCGGTAGGCGGGATCGTTCTCGTCGGGCATCGGGGTGATCGCGGCGAAGGCGCGGCGCGTGAGGCTGCCGGGGTCGGCGTAGGCATCGGAGACCGCCCGCCTGGGGCGGGTCCTGAGGCCGCCCGGCGTGGCCGATGCCTCGGTCCGCGCGACCCGGCCCACCCGGCCGGCCACCGCCTCCGGAAGCCCGACCCACAGGTCGAGGTCCAGGGGCCGGGCCAGCTCCTCCGCGATCCACCGGCCGATCGTGCGCCCGGTGACGCGCCGGACCAGCTCGCCGGTCAGCCAGCCGAATGTCTGCGCGTGGTACCCGTGCTCGGCCCCGGGCTCCCAGGCCGGCGTCTGGGCGGCCACCGCCGCGGCCGTGAGATCGGGGTCGGCGGCCTCGGCGGGGGTGAGCGGGCGGTCGACGGCGGGAACCCCGGCCCGGTGCGCGAGCAGATGCCGTACGCGCGTGTGCTCCTTGCCGTGCTCCTTGTACTCGGGCCAGTGGGCGGCGACCGGCGCGTCCGGGTCGAGCTGTCCTCGCTGGGCGAGCAGCAGGAGTACGGCGGCGGCGACGCCCTTGGTCGCGGAGCGCACGATCTGCGCGGTGTCCCGCTCCCAGGGCTCGGTGCCGTCGACGTCACGGGTGCCGCCCCACAGGTCGACGACCTTGTGTCCGTCGCGGTACACGGTGACGGCGGCGCCCCGGTCCCCCAGCGTCGCGAAGTTGGCCGCGAACGCCTCCCTGACCGGTTCGAAGCCCTCCGCCACTGTGCCGTTCACGTCCACGCCCGCGCTCCCTGTCGCCTCACCTCTACCGACAATGAGTGCAACACGCGTCCGCGGCCTTCGATTCCTAGGACGTCTAGGGCTTGTCTGACAATTCGCGCCGCAGCCCGCAGGGCAGACGGGAATTGTCAGACAAGCCCTAGCCCAGCACGATCGTGACCTCGATGTTGCCGCGGGTGGCGTTCGAGTAGGGGCAGACCTCGTGCGCCGCGTCCACCAGCTTCTTCGCCACGTCCTCGTCGAGGACGGGGAGCGAGACGCTCAAGGCGACCGCCAGTCCGTAGCCGTGCTGTTTGTTGGGGCCGATCCCAACCTTGGCCGCGACCGTGGAGCCCGAGAGGTCGAGGCCGGCGCGGCGGCCGACCAGCACCAGCGCGTTGTGGAAGCAGGCGCTGAACCCGGCCGCGAACAGCTGCTCCGGGTTGGTGCCGTTCCCGTCGCCGCCCAGCGCCGGAGGCATCGCGACCTTCAGTTCGAGATGCCCGTCCTGGCTGGTCACGAAGCCGTTCCGGCCGCCGTGGGCGGTCGCCTCGGCGACATACATGATCTTCGTCGGACGGGTGTCGACAACGGCGCCGTCGATCACGGCAAGACCTCCCCCGGAGTGGGCAACAGAAGCGCACACAGGCGCATCGCGCACAAATGTATCGTGCACAAGGTACCGGCCGGTATGGACCTCGGGAAGCCTCGGGTGGCAACGAGATGTCAGCGCCCGCGCGCCGCCGCGCCCTCCGCGCGTTCGGCCAGCCGCCGCAGCTCCTCGCGCAGGCGCGCGACGTCGCCCTCGCTCAGGCCGGTCGCCGTGAGCAGCGCCTGCGGTACGTCCTCCGCGCGCTCCCTCAGCAGTTCGCCGCGCCCGGTGAGGGCGACACGCACCGAGCGTTCGTCGTACGCCGAGCGCTCACGGCGTACGAACCCCGCCGACTCCAGCCGCTTGAGCAGCGGCGACATCGTGCCGTAGTCGAGGTGCAGGGCGGCGCCCAGTTCCTTGACCGTGGTCTCGCCGCGTTCCCACAGGACCAGCAGGACGAGGTACTGCGGGTAGGTGAGGCCGAGCTCGTCGAGCAGCGGGCGGTACGCCGCTGTCACGGCCCGCTGGGCGGCGTACAGGGCGAAGCACAACTGGTCGTCGAGCAGCAGCGACCCGGCCGGCGGCCCGACGTCCTCTTGTTTCGTCACGCCCCCATTGTCACGGAGCGCGGGTCGAACCCGAAGGGAAGCTCCAGACGATGGGTGCGCATGAGCGTGTCGTCGGAGAGGACGTCACCGGTCGCGCCGTCTGCGACGATCACGCCGTCGCTGAGGACGAGGGAGCGGGGGCACAGTTCGAGGGCGTACGGCAGGTCGTGGGTGACCATGAGGACCGTGACGTCCAACGAGCGCAGGATGTCGGCGAGTTCACGCCGGGAGGCGGGGTCGAGGTTGGAGGAGGGCTCGTCGAGGACGAGGATCTCCGGCTCCATCGCCAGCACCGTCGCGACGGCGACCCGGCGCCGCTGCCCGAAGGACAGGTGGTGCGGCGGGCGGTCGGCGAAGGCCTCCATGCCGACGCGCTCCAGCGCCGTGCGGACGCGTTCCTCCAGCTCGGCGCCCTTCATGCCCGCGGCGGCCGGTCCGAAGGCGACGTCCTCGCGCACGGTCGGCATGAAGAGCTGGTCGTCCGGGTCCTGGAAGACGATGCCGACCCTGCGCCGGATCTCCGCCATGTTCCGCTTGCCGACCGGGAGTCCGGCGACCGTCACCGTTCCGGCGCCGCCGGTCAGGATGCCGTTGAGGTGCAGGACGAGGGTGGTCTTGCCGGCGCCGTTCGGGCCGAGCAGGGCGACGCGCTCGCCGCGCCCGATCCGGAAGTCCACGCCGAACAGGGCCTGGTGCCCGTCCGGGTAGGCGAACGCGAGGCCGGAGACCTCCAGAGAAGTTGCGGCAGGCGTCACAGGGTCCATCCCAACAGGCATACGACAAGGGCGGCGAACGGAAGGGCGAAGGCGTACGACCACTGCGCCCGGGACGCGGTCACCTCGTCGATGACGGGCATGGAACCGGCGTACCCACGGCTCACCATGGCCAGGTGCACGCGTTCCCCGCGTTCGTAGGAGCGGATGAACAGCGCGCCCGCCGACTTCGCGAGCACCCCCCAGTGCCGCACCCCGCTCGCCTCGAAGCCGCGCGACTCCCGCGCGATCCGCATGCGCCGCATCTCGTCGGTGATGACGTCGCCGTAGCGGATCATGAAGGAGGCGATCTGTACGAGGAGCGGCGGGAGCTTCAGCCGTTGCAGGCCGAGGAGCAGTTCGCGCAGTCCGGTCGTGGAGGCCAGCAGGACGGAGGCGGCGACGCCGAGGGTGCCCTTGGCGAGGACGTTCCAGGCGCCCCACAGGCCGTCGACGCTCAGGGACAGGCCCAGCACGTCCACCCGTTCGCCCTCCGCCACGAACGGCATGAGCACCGCGAACGCGACGAACGGGATCTCGATCAGGAGCCGCCGCAGCAGGAGCCCCGCCGGTACGCGGGCCTGGTGGGCGACCACGGCCAGCAGCACGGCGTACAGCGCGAACGCCCACATCGCCTCGCGCGGGGTGGAGACGACCACGACCACGAAGGCGAGGGTGGCGGCGAGCTTGGTGTGCGGCGGCAGGGCGTGCACCGGCGAGTCCGCGTGCCGGTACAGCTTGTGCGCGTGCCCCGCCCCCACCTCAGACGCCTTCCGGCACGGAGACGGGCGAGGTGTCGGCCGGGCGCCGCCTGCGGACCGCCCAGAAGACGCCGCTGCCCGCGGCGACGGTGACGCCGACGCCGATCACCCCGGCGAGACCACCCGAGAGGCGGGCGTCGGAGATGTCCTTGACGCCGTATCCGGCGAGCGGCGAGTCATCGGAGGCGTGGGCCCTGGCCTTCGCGTCGATGCCCTTGTCCTTGGCGACCTTCTCCAGGCCGTCGGGGCTCGCGGAGGCGTAGAAGCTGACGAACCCGGCGAGGACGAGGGAGGTGACCAGGCCGGTGATCCACACCGTGCGGTGCGAGGAGCGGGCCGCGACGGGGGCGGGGGCGGGGGCGGCCGTGGGCGTGTCGACGAGCTCCCCGTTCACCCGCAGCTTGAGGCGCTGCTGGAGGCCGCGGGCGCCGTACACGAGGTCGGGCCGTACGGCGATGACGGCGCCGACGGTGAGCGCCGTGATCACGGCTTCGCCGATGCCGATGAGGACATGGACGCCGACCATGGCCGTGGCGACCTTGGGGAGCGCGATGTCGGTGGTGCCGCCGACCGCGTAGATGAGGGTGAAGGCGACGGCGGCGGCCGGGACGGAGAGCAGCGCGGCGACGAAGGACGCGACGGTGACCGAGCGGCGCGTGCGGGGCAGCACCTTCACCAGGCCGCGGAAGACGGCGTACGCGACGACCGTGGTGACGATCGCCATGTCGGTGATGTTCACGCCGAGCGCGGTGAGCCCGCCGTCGGCGAAGAGGATGCCCTGCATGAGCAGGACCACGGAGACGCAGAGGACGCCCGTGAAGGGTCCGACGAGGATCGCGGCCAGGGCGCCGCCGAGCAGATGTCCGCTGGTCCCGGCGGCGACCGGGAAGTTCAGCATCTGCACGGCGAAGATGAACGCGGCGACGAGGCCGGCGAGCGGCGCGGTCCGTTCGTCGAGTTCACGGCGGGCACCCCGCAGGCTCACGGCGACGGCGCCTGCGGCGGCCACGCCCGTGACTGCCGAGACCGGGGCATTGATGAATCCGTCAGGTACGTGCACCGTCCGATGATAGTGCCTTGTTGCGAACGACTTGCAAGAGCGCGGACACGCGAACAACATGCGACAGGCAGGCGTACGGGAGCAGTTCACCGGCGGGGAGCGGGCGCGTGAGAACGGTTCACCGGCGCCAGAAGCCCGGCCGCCCGGGGTGGATGTGGCCCGCGCACACATGTAAGCGCGACGAGCGGGCAGGCGTCCCCTGAGGGGGGTCACGGACAGCCGGAGAGCGGTTTCCGCGAGATGTGCGACATTGGAATGGTGACGGAATTCACATCCTCCACATAGGTGACGCAGCGTAAGGAGTCGGTTCATGCACGCCGTCGAACAGTACGCCCGCGCTCATATCGTGACGGACACCGCCGACTCCCTCGATGACGAACACCGGGCCGTCCCGGTGGCCCTCCGGTACGACCCGGAGGCGGATCCCGGCCGGGTGTGCGTCACGCTGCCCGGCCCGCACGAGTGGACCTTCGAGCGCGAACTCCTCGAACGGGGTCTGCGTGTCCCCGTCGACAGCGGCGAGGTCCGCATCTGGCCGTGCGGCCGCGTCCAGGCCGTCCTGGAGTTCCACTCGGCGCAAGGGGTGGCGGTCGTGCAGCTCGACACGAAGGCGCTCATGCGGTTCCTCCGCCGTACGTACATGGCCGCCACGCCCGTGGCGCACTAGAGGAACGGCACATACGTGAGAGACCTCGCCGAGGCGTCGGCGAGGTCTCTCACGTGAACGGTCCGGCCGCGGAAGCCGGGGGGCGGACCGCGGCTGTGGCACGGGTCGGACCGCGGGTGCGGCGAGGGTCGGACCGCGGGTGTGGCGAGGGTCAGACGCCGACCAGCTTGCGGTCGTGGTCCCCGTCGCGCGGCCTCTCCTCGAGCGCCCGCAGGCCCTCGCCCTCGACATCGACGTTCGGCAGCACGCGGTCCAGCCACTTCGGCAGCCACCAGGCCCGCTTGCCGAGCAGCGCGAGCACCGCGGGGACGAGCGCCATCCGGACGATGAACGCGTCGAAGAAGACGGCGATGGCGAGACCGAAGCCGATCATCTTGATCATCGACTCGCTGGAGCCGATGAACCCGGAGAACACGGCGATCATGATGACGGCGGCGGCCGTGACGACCCGCGCGCCGTGCTTGAACCCGGTGACGATCGCCTGGGCGGGCTTCTCACCGTGGACGAAGGCCTCCCGCATGCGCGTCACGAGGAACACCTCGTAGTCCATGGCGAGACCGAAGACCACGCCCACCATGAAGATCGGCATCATGGACATGATCGGGCCGGTCTCCTCGACGCCCATCAGGCTGGACAGCCAGCCCCACTGGAACACCGCTACGACCGCGCCGAGGGCCGCCATCACGCTGAGCAGGAAGCCGAGGGCCGCCTTCAGCGGAACGAGGATCGAGCGGAACACCACGATCAGCAGCAGGAAGGCGAGACCGACCACGAGCGCGAGATACGGGATCAGCGCGTCGTTGAGCTTCTGCGAGAAGTCGATGTTCATGGCCGTGGAGCCGGTGACGAGCACGGTCGCGTCCGTCTCGGCCTTGATGTCGGCACCCGTGCCGCGGATCTTGTGGACCAGGTCCTCGGTCGTGACGGAGGACGGCTTCGAGTCGGCGATCACCGTGATCATCGCGGTGTCCCCGGCCTTGTTGGGGGCCGCCGGGCTCACGCTCACGACACCCTTGAGGTCCTTGATCTCGTCGTGCACGGTGCTGAACACCGTCTTGGGCGCGTCGCTCGCCTTCGCGTCGACCACGACCATCAGCGGACCGTTGAAGCCGGGCCCGAAGCCCTCGGAGAGCAGGTCGTAGGCGCGTCGCTGGGTGGTGGACACCGGCTGCGAGCCGTCGTCGGGCAGGCCGAGCTGGAGCGAGGCGGCCGGAACCGCGGCGGCGCCGAGGCCGACCACGCCGAGCAGCAGCACCGCGAGCGGGCGGCGGACGACGAAGCTCGCCCAGCGCGTGCCCATGTTGGGCTTGCCCTGCTTCTTGGCGGCACGCCCGCCGCCGAGCAGCTTGCTCTTCTGGCCGGCCGGCTGGACCCTGCGGCCCGCGTAGCCGAGCAGCGCGGGGATCATCGTCAGGGCGATGAGGACGGCGACGGCGACCGTGCCCGCCGCGGCGACACCCATCTTCGTGAGCATCGGGATGTTGACGACCGACAGTCCGACCAGCGCGATCACGACGGTCAGTCCGGCGAAGACCACGGCCGAACCCGCCGTGCCGACAGCCCGTCCGGCCGCTTCCTCTCGCTCGCGGCCCTCGGCCAGTTCGGCCCGGTAGCGGGAGACGATGAAGAGGGCGTAGTCGATGCCGACCGCGAGGCCGATCATCATCGCGAGGGTGGAGGTGGTGGAGCCGAGGTCGAGCGCGCTGGCGAGCGCGGTGATCGTCGAGACGCCGATACCGACGCCGATCAGCGCGGTCAGCAGCGGCAGTCCGGCGGCGATCAGGGAACCGAAGGTGATGACGAGGACGACCGCGGCGATCGCGATGCCGATGACCTCGCTGGAACCGGTCTCGGGCGTCGCCTGGAGCGCGTCACCGCCCACCTCGACGGTCAGTCCGGAGTGCCGCGCGTCCCCGGCGGCCGCCTTCAGGGCGTCCTTCGAGGCGTCCTTCAGCTCCATGCCGGAGACCTCGTACTTCACCGAGGCGTAGGCGACCGAGCCGTCCTTGCTCACGGCGCTGGTCTTGAACGGGTCGCTGACGGAGGTGACCTCGGAACCGGTGCCGAGCACCTTGACGGCCTTCTCGACCGCCGCCTTGTTGTCCTTGTCGGCCATCTTCTCGCCGGCGGGCGCCTTGAAGACGACCCGCGCGGTCGCTCCGTCGGCGCTCATTCCGGGGAAGCGGCTCTCCAGCAGGTCGAAGGCCTTCTGCGCCTCGGTGCCGGGGATCGAGAAGGAGGACGATCCCGCGACGGGCGCGGAGGCGGCGCCGACACCCGCGAGGGTCAGCAGGGCCACCCATATCAGGGCGGCGAAATGCCGACGCCGGAAGGCGAGTCGGCCGAGTTTGTAGAGGAATGTGGCCACGAGGGCGTACTCCCGGTCAGGTCGTGGAAGGGCAGGGGCTGGTGTGATCACCCGTGTGGGGGCAGGGGGGATCAGCCCGACGACGTGAGCGGCGCGTCAGGTGCGACTGCAGAGATCTGCAGAAAGGGGGTGGTACGGGTTCGGGTGCGGGACGTCAGGCGCCGAGAGCGGGGAGGACCACGGCGTCGACATACGAATGCAGGAAGGCCTGCGTCGGTGGGAGCTCGTCGATCATGGTGCGGGCGGCGAAGGCGCCGATGAGCATGTGCATCACGTACTCCATCGCCGGGTTGTCCGCACGGATCTCACCTCGGTCGACACCGCGCTGGAGAACCAGGCGCAGCTCTTCCATCTCCGGCTCGATCAGCCATTCCCGGAACGCCTTCAGCAGATCCGGGTTCCCGTGTGCCGCCATGGCCAGGCCCCGCATCAGCGCGGAGTCCCGCTCCATCTGGCAGTCGTCCTGCCGGAGGGTCAGTGCGTGGAAGTCGCCCCGCAGGCTCCCGGTGTCCATGTCGGCGGCCTTCAGCGGCTTCTGGTGCCGCAGGGCCTTCACGACGAGCTCGGCCTTGCCGCCCCACTGGCGGTAGAGGGTGGCCTTGCTGGAACGGGTGCGGGTCGCGACGGCGTCCATCGTGAGGGCGTCGTAGCCGACCTCCCGAAGCAGGTCGAGCACGGCCGTGTACAGCTCGGCCTCACGCTCGGGTGTGATGCGACTGCGACGCGTCGTTGCGGCTTCAGCCATCCCACTCTCCTCCCCCGCTTCGGACGACACGGATTCGTATGTCCCTGAAGATACCCCCCGACACCAGCGAAACGAAACCGTTTCGTACGTGTGCTGGGTCACGCCGGGGCGGGGCGGGCGCGCGGCCGGGGGCCGGGGGCCGATAGCCGATGGCGGTGGCCGGCCGGTGGCCGATGGCCGTGGCCGGTGGCCGATGGCCGTGGCCGGTGGCCGGTGGCCGGTGGGAACAGTGCGGGGCGCTTGGGGCCACTGCGCACTGCGGGGTGCGTGAGGCCACTGCGGGGCGCGTGTGGGGCGCGTGCGGTCCTGAACGCGCCCCATGCGCACCTCCCGTATCCCCGCCCGCGCCCACGTCCCACAACGCGCCCCCGGCGCCACGAGTTGCCGGGGCCACTCCAGCGGAAAAGCATGGGGAGGTGAGCGACGAGTACGAGAACGCGACCAGGAACGAGAACTCCTCCGGCTATCTGCGCTTCCCGCACCTGAGCGGCGACCGGCTGTGCTTCGTCACCGAGGACGACCTGTGGCTGGCCCCGCTCGACGGCCGCGGACGCGCCTGGCGGCTCACCGTCGACCGTACGAAAGTCGGCCACCCCCGCTTCTCCCCCGACGGCCGGCGGATCGCGTACACGAGCTGGCGGAGCCTCGTCCCGGAGATCCACCTGGCGCCGGTGGACGGCGGACCGGGCCACCGGCTCACCTACTGGGGCAGCGCGGACACCCAGGTGTGCGGCTGGTCCCCCGAGGGCGACATCCTCGCCGTCGCCTCGCACGGCCAGCCCTTCTCCTACTTCACCTGGGCCTACTCCGTCCCCACCGACGGCGACCCCGGCCGCAAACAGCCCTGGGGCCCGGTCTCGGACATCGGCGTCGCCGACATCGCGGGCGAGCGGAAGACCCTGCTGCTCACCGGCACCCCACCGCACGAACCGGCCGCCTGGAAGCGCTACCGGGGCGGGGCCATGGGCCGCATCTGGCTGCACGGCAGACAACTCGTCGCCGAACTCGGCGGCCATCTCGCCTGCCCGATGTTCGTCGACGGGCGGATCGCGTTCCTCTCCGACCACGAGGGCATCGGCAACCTCTACTCGTGCACCTACGAGGGCTCCGACCTGCGCCGCCACACCGATCACGACGCCTTCTACGCCCGGCACGCCTCCTCGGACGGCACCCGGATCGTCTACCAGTGCGCGGGCGATCTGTGGATCGTCGACAACCTCTCCCCCGAGTCGGTCCCCCGCCGCCTCGACGTCCTGCTGGGCGGTCCGCGCGCGGGACGGCGTACGTACCCGGTGCCGGCCGCGCAGCACGTGGACAGCATCTCCGTGGACGAGACGGGCCGGGCCAGCGCCGTCGTCGTACGCGGCAGCCTGTACTGGCTCACCCATCGCGACGGGCCCGCGCGCACCATCGCGGACACCCCGGGCGTACGGGTCCGGCTGCCGGAGATGCTCGGCTCGGGCGGCCAGGTCGCCTACGTCACCGACGCGGAGGGCGAGGACGCCGTCGAGATCGCCTACCTGCCACGCGCGACCGGCGCCCGCGAGCCGCGCCGCCTCGCCTCCGGCAGGCTGGGGCGCGTACAGGAACTGGTGTCGGACCCGCAGGGCGAACGCCTCGCCATCGCCTCGAACGACGGACGCCTGCTGCTGCTCGACGCCACGGAGGAACCGGGGGAGGGCGCCGAGCTGGGCGGGCTGGAGGAGCTCGACGGGGTCGATGGGGTCGATGGGGTCGATGGGGTCGATGGGGTCGTGGGGGCTGATGAATCCGGAGAGGCTGGGGAGTCCGGGAAGGCTGGAGAGTCCGGGGAAGCAGGAGAGGTCGAAGCGGCTGAGGCGGCTGGTGGGTCTGGCGGGTCCGACGAGTCCAGCAGGTCTGGTGGGTCCGGCAGGTCTGGTGGGTCCGGCGACGCCTCGCGGACCGAGACCGAGGGCGGGACGGGAGCCGGGACCGAGACCGAGGACGCGACGGCGGCCGGGGACGGGGTGGGGTCCGGGGCCCGGGTGGAATCCGGGGGCGCCCCGACGAGCGGGGCGGGTGAGGTCACCGAGCTCATCCGGTCCATCAACGGGCCGGTGACGGACCTCGCCTTCTCGCCGGACGGCGCCTGGCTGACCTGGTCGCATCCCGGGATCGGACGTTCCCTGCGGCAGATCAAGATGGCCCGCATAAAGGACCGGCTCATCGTCGACGTCACCAACGGCCGCTTCGAGGACGAGAATCCGGTGTTCACGCGCGACGGCCGCTATCTCGCCTTCCTGTCCTGGCGCGGCTTCGACCCCGTGTACGACGTGCACACCGGCGACCTGTCCTTCCCCCTCGGCTGCCGCCCCTACCTCGTCCCCCTGTCCTCCGCCACCCCTTCCCCGTTCGCGCTGAACCCCGACGGGCGGCCCGTCGCCGGGGGGCTCGACCCGGTCGAAGACGGGTCCGGCGACGGCACCGCGACGACCGTCGAGCTCGAAGGACTGGAGAGCCGGGTGACGCCGTTCCCGGTCACCGCCTCCAAGTACTCGGCGCTGCACCCGGTCGCGGGCGGCGGCCTGGTCTGGCTGCGCTGGCCGATCTCCGGCGCGCTGGGCGAGACGTTCGCCAACCCCGACGACACGACCGGCCGGCCGACCCTGGAGTTCTTCAACATCACCAAGGCGAAAAAGTCCGAACTCGTCGACCACCTCGACTGGTTCGCCGTGAGCGGCGACGGCTCCCGGCTGGTCGTCGTCGACGAGGGAGACCTGCGCGCCGTCCCGTCCACCGAGTCCGGCGACAGCGACTCCACCGTCTGGATCGATCTGCGCCGCGTCCTGCACGAGGTGAACCCGTGCGCCGAGTGGCGCCAGGCGTACGCGGAGGCGGGCCGCATCATCCGGGCCTACTACTGGGACCCGGACATGTGCGGCATCGACTGGGACGCGATCCTGGAGCAGTACCGTCCCCTGGTCGAACGGGTCTCCTCCCCGGACGAGTTCGCGGACCTGTTGCGCGAGGTGCTCGGCGAACTGGGCACCTCGCACGCGTACGTGAGTCCGGCGCGCCGCAACGAGGGCCCGCCCCAATACCAGCGCTGGCAGGGCCTGCTGGGCGCCAACTTCGTCTGCCGCGACGACAACTGGATGCTCAAGCGCATCCTGCCCGGCGACTCCTCCGACTCCAAGGCGCGTTCACCGCTGGCCGGTACCGGCATCCGCGAGGGCGCGGTCCTCACCCATGTCGACGGGCGCCCGGTGAACCCGGTCACCGGACCGTATCCGCTGCTCGCGGGCGCGGGCGGCACGACGGTGGAGCTGACCTTCACCCCGGCGGAGGGCGAGGGCCGCTCCCGCAGGGTGGCCGTCGTCCCGCTGATCGACGAACGCCCCCTGCGCTACCAGGACTGGGTGGCCAAACGCCGCCAGGTGGTACGGGAGTTGAGCGGCGGACACTGCGGCTATCTACACATCCCGGACATGGGCGGCTCCGGCTGGGCCCAGTTCAACCGCGACCTGCGGATGGAGGTCTCCCGCCCGGCCCTCATCGTCGACGTGCGGGGCAACGCGGGCGGCCACATCAGCGAACTCGTCGTCGAGAAGCTGACCCGCACGATTCTCGGCTGGGACCTCACCCGTGACGCCCAGCCGGTGTCGTACGCCTCCAACGCCCCGCGCGGCCCGGTGGTGGCGCTGGCCGACGAGGCGACGTCGTCCGACGGCGACATGATCACCGCCGCCTTCAAACTGCTGAAGCTGGGCCCGGTCGTGGGGCAGCGCACCTGGGGCGGCGTCGTCGGCATGACCGGCCGCCACCGTCTCGGCGACGGCACGGTCATCACGGTGCCGATGAACGCCGCCTGGTTCGACGCGTACGGCTGGTCCGTCGAAAACCACGGCGTCGCACCGGACTTGGAGATCCTGCGCACCCCGCTCGACTGGGCGGAGGGCCGTCACGCCCAGTTGGACGACGCCATCCAGCTCTCCCTCGACCTGTTGCGCACCCACCCCGCGGCCTCGCCGCCGGACCACTCGGACGTGCCCGACCGACGACGGCCGAAGCTCCCCCCGAGACCGGACTGACCCGACACCGACCCGGCCGAAGTGGCGAACCGGCCCCCGGCTCCGCCGAGTCGACCCGGTCCGGCCCGGGCGTGGGCCGGACCGGGCCGGACCGGCTCGGCCCGGCGTGGCCCGACACGAGGTCCGGGCACGAGAACCGGACATGAAGACCGGGCACGCGAAGACCGGGCACGCGAAGACCGGGCACGCGAACAGGGCGCCCTCCAAGTGGAGGGCGCCCCGTTCATTCAGGCCGAGCAAGGCCTAGCAGGTGCTTCGGTCAGACGTCGTAGTCCTGGTCGAAGCGGTCCTGGGCCTCCCGCTGAGCACGCTCCGGCTCCGGCTTCGTGCCCTCACGGCCGGCCGGGGCACGGCGGCTCGCCTCGTCCTTGCGGCCTTCGGGGGGGCGGCTTTCGGGGCGCGTCTTCGTCTTGGCCTGCTTGCCCTGCTGCTTCATCCGCTCGGCCTTGTCCTTGAACTGGTCCTGCATGCTCATGAGATTCACTCCTGTTGCGGGTGAGGGATTCGGCCCTCGATCTCCCCCTGGGAGTGGGGAAGGTCCGGGCCTCGACCAGACTGACACGCAGGAACACAGCACGCATTTCGGTCAGTCACTCACCGTGAGACACGCCGGTGGGACGTGCTCCGGAGGCTTCCCGGAAACCCCGCGCGGGCCCTCGGCGGGCCTCCGGGGCACCTCCGGGACGCCTCCGCCCGCCTCAGGGAGCCGTCGACTTCCGCTCCTGCTCGTCGGCCGCCCCGCCGGCCCCGACCAGCCCGGTCCGCACCGCGCCGAGGCGCGGTTCGAACCGCCGCATCTCGCGCTGCCCGACCGACCCGATGACACCGGGCAGGTACCCCCGGATCCCCTGCATCCCGCGCAGCCACCACTGCGCGTACACATGGCTGGAGCGGCGCTCGACACCGGCCACGATCCGGTCGACGGCCGGCCCCAGCGGATAGGTCTTGTTGGACGGCCACGGCAGCCGTTGCCGCAACTCCCGCATCACGTCGTCCTGATCGGCTCCGCGCACCATGTCGGTGTCGGTCCAGGACAGATACCCGACGCCGACACGGACGCCCTTGTGGCCGACCTCGGCGCGCAGACTGTGCGCGTACGCCTCCACACCCGACTTGGAGGCGCAGTAGGCCGACATCATGGGGGCGGGGGTCATCGCGGCCAGCGACGCGATCTGCAGCAGATAGCCCCGGCTCGCCATCAGCGCCGGCAGGAACGCCCGCGCGGTGACGGCCGATCCGATCAGGTTCACCTCGATCACCCGCCGCCAGGCGACGGGGTCGGAGTCCACGAAGGGCCCGCCGCTCGCGACACCGGCGTTCGCGACGACGATGTCCACCTTCCCGAACCGCTGCTCGACCTCCCGGGCCACCCGCGCCATGGCCTCGTGGTCGGTGACGTCGGCGTACCAGTGGTCGCTCTCGCCGCGCAGCCGCTCGGAGACCCGCTTCAGCTCGTCGGCCTCCAGTCCGACCAGCGCGACCTTCGCCCCGCGCGCGGAGATTTTGCGGGCGAGGAGTTCGCCGACACCGCGTGCGGCCCCCGTGACGACGGCGACCTGCCCTTCCAGGCTCACCTTGCTCATGCGCCCTCCTTGATCTCTACGGTCTCCGCGATCTCCGCGATTCCTGCGGGCTCCGCGATTCCTGCGGTCTCCGCGATCCGACCGGCCTGTTCGGCTCGTTCGGCTCGTGCGGTCTCCACGGCGTACGTGGCGACGAGTTCCCTGATCCGGGCGGTCACCAGGTCAGGCGCCTCCACCGGCGTCATGTGGCCGAGGCCCGGCAGCTCGGTGCTGCCGACACAGTTCGGCAGCGCCGCCACGAGGGCGCGGGCGTGCACGACCGGTGTCATCCGGTCCACGCTGCCCGCGATCACCGCGGTCGGCACCCTCAACTGCCTTACCCCCGCGTCGAGATCGAGCGTGGCGAGCACGGTCGACCAGGCGTGGCGCACGGCACGCGGACAGGCGTGCACGATCCGCGCGCACGCTTCCACCATCGCGGGCGACGAACCGGGGCCCATGGTCGCGTACTTGAGGATCCGCCGGGCTACAGGCGTGACGGGCCCGAGTGGTGCGCGAGAGCCGAGCACGGCCCCGGTGAGACGCGTCCGGAGGCGCCCTGCACGCCACGGCAGCACCCGCGACTCCTCCACGAGTCGCGTGCTCCCCGTGCTGCACAGCAGCGCCGCCGCCGCGTGTTCCTGGAACCGCGGCCGCGCCGAGGCCGCCATCAGCGTCATCCCGCCCATGGAGTGGCCCGCGAGCACGGCCTTCTCGCCCGGCGCGAGGGTGGCCGCGAGCACCGCCTCCAGGTCGTCGGCGAGTGCCTCGATGCTGCACGCGTCACTCGCGGGACTGCGTCCGTGCCCGCGCTGGTCGTACGCGATGACGCGGTGGTCGGCGGCGAGGTCCCGGATCTGGGCCGCCCAGAAGGCGGTCGAGCAGGTCCAGCCGTGCGCGAGGACGACGGCGGGCGCGTCCTCGGGGCCGTGCACCTCGACGTGCAGTTGCGCGCCGTCCGCGGAGTGCGCGATCAGTTCCCGCGCCGGTACGGGGGGCGCGTACGCCCCTTGTGCCTCGTGCGTCAGTCGGCTCACGCGCCTGCCTCCACCTTCTTGGTGCGGGTGCTCTTCCTGAGCGGCTCGGGCGTTGCCTCCGGCGTCTCCCCGGGTGCGGGTTCCGCCGCGCGCAGCACGTCGTACTCCCCCAGGTCGACGCGGCGCGTGGCGCCCCGGAACTCGGTCGTCGTGCCGGGCCACACGGTCGTGTTGACGCCGTTGGCGTCCAGGTACCAGCTCGTGCAGCCGCCGGTGTTCCACACGGTGCGCTTCATGCGTTCCTGGACCCGGTGGTTCCAGGCGTCGACGGCGCCGGGGCGGGCGTCGAGCGCCACGCGTCCCCCGAGGACGCCCAGTTGCCGCACGAAGTCCGCCATGTAGTTGAGCTGGGACTCGATCATCAGGATCATCGAGGAGTTCCCGAGCCCGGTGTTCGGTCCGATGATCGTCATCCAGTTGGGGAAGCCGGCCGCGGTGGCGCCGCGCAGCGACTTCATGCCGTCCTTCCACGCCTCGGCCAGCGTCCGGCCGTCCGCCCCGACGACCCGTTCGGCGATCGGCATGTCGGTGACGTGGAATCCGGTCCCGAACACAATCGCGTCGACGTCCGCCCTGGTGCCGTCGGCGGCGACCAGCGTGGAGCCGTCGATCTCGGCGAGCCCGGATGCCACCACGTCCACGTTGGGCCGGGTGAGCGCCGGATAGTAGGCGTTCGAGAGCAGGATCCGCTTGCAGCCGATCCGGTAGTCGGGCGTCAGCTTCGCGCGCAGCTCCGGGTCCTTGACGGCGCGTGAGATGTTCCGCCTGGCGAGCCGCTCGACCAGGCCGAGTTCGTCGGGCCGCTTGGTGAACGCCTGCACCTGGAGTTCCCGGATGCCCCACAGCAGTCCGCGCCGGGCCTGCGCGGTGAAGGGAAGCCGCCGGTGCAGCCACCGCTCGGGGCCGCTGATGGCCCGGTCGACCCGCGGCATCACCCACGGCGGGGTGCGCTGGAACAGCGTCAGCCGGGCGACGTCCGGCTGGATGGCCGGCACGATCTGGATGGCGGAGGCGCCGGTGCCGATCATGGCCACCCGCTTGCCGCGCAGGTCGTAGTCGTGGTCCCAGCGGGCCGAGTGGAACACCTTGCCGGTGAAGGTGTCGATCCCCGGGACCGAGGGGATCTTGGGGTCGGAGAGCGGCCCGGTCGCGGACACCACGACGTCCGCCGTCAGGGACCCGCCGCTGGTCTCGATGCGCCAGTGGAGCTTGTCCGTGTCCCAGGTCATCATCGTGACCTCGGAGTTGAACCGCAGGTGCGGCCGGAGCCGGAAGACGTCCGCCACGTGCTCCAGGTACGCGCGGATGTGCTCCTGCCCGGAGAAGGTGCGCGGCCATTCGGGGTTGGGCGCGAACGAGAACGAGTACAGATGCGAGGGGACGTCGCAGGCGCACCCGGGATAGCTGTTGTCGCGCCAGGTGCCGCCGACGCCGCCGGCCCGTTCCAGGACCACGAAGTCGGTGATCCCTTCGCGTCGCAGCCGTACGGCGGCACCCAGCCCCCCGAACCCGGACCCGATCACCGCCACCCGTACATGCTCGTGCTCGGTCATCCCGACGCCTCCCTGGCCCACACGACCCCGCCAGTGAACACTGGCACAATCGGGAGGGTAGAGCAGCTTCGTACTCATGGGTAGGGGTCGCGACCGGGAAAGTTACCGGGGGTACGACGTAGGGTGCGGACGTGGCCGAGGGATCAGGAAAGCGCGGCGCGGAGACGCGGACAAGGGGCGCGGCGACGCGGAAGTCCGGCGGGCGCCGGCCGGACGCGACGCCCGGAGCCCCGGAACCCGGCCCCGGGCCGCTCACCGGCACCACCCGTCCCGCACCTCCCGACGGCACCGCCCGCTCCGCACCGGAGCCCGGCCGCCGCGAGTACCGCATGGAGGAACTGGCCGAGAAGGCCGGCATCACCGTGCGCACGCTGCGCTTCTACCGGGAGCGCAAGCTCATACCGCCGCCCCGGCGCGAGGGCCGCATCGCCTGGTACGACGACACCCACCTGGCCCGGCTGCGCACCATCTCGGCGCTGCTGGAGCGCGGCCACACCCTGAACGGCATCGCGGAACTGGCCGAGGCCTTCGACCACGGCCGTGACGTCGGCGAACTGCTCGGGCTCGGCGAGCCCAGCGAGGAGACCCCGGTCCGCCTCTCCCCCGAGGAACTGGCCGACGTCTTCGTGGGCCAGGCGACCGGCGAGAACCTCGCCGCGGCGCTCGACCTCGGCTATCTCGGCACGGACGGCGGCGAGATCGTGCACATCAGCCGCCGCCTCCTCGACGTCTCGGCGGCCCTGGTCCGCGAGGGCATACCGCTCGCGGACGTCCTGACGGCGGCCCGCCGCGTACGCGAGCACACCGAGGCCCTGGCCGAACTCTTCACCACGCTGGTCCTCACCGAGGACCGCACCCCCGACGACCTCCAGCGCCTGCGCCCCCTGGCCAAGAGCGTGGTGGAAGCGGAACTGTCGATGGCCATGGACCGCCGGCTACGGGATCCCCGGAGCCCGCGGAATCACCGGGCCCCTCGGCCCGAGGGCCATGATGACGAGGCCGCTCAGAGGTCGTAGACCGCCGTGACCGGCGCGTGGTCGGACCAGCGCTCCCCGTGCGTCGCCGCGCGCTCCACGAACCCCTTGACCGCCTTGCCCGCGAGCCCCGGCGTGGCGATCTGGAGGTCGATCCTCCATCCTGAATCGCTGTCGAAAGCCCGCCCCCGGTACGACCACCAGGTGTACGGACCCTCCGCGTCCGGGTGCAGGGCGCGTACGACGTCGACGTAGCCGCCGTCCTCCGCGTCGAGGACCCGGCCGAGCCACTCGCGCTCCTCCGGCAGGAAGCCGGAGTTCTTCCGGTTGGCGCGCCAGTTCTTGAGGTCGGCCTCCTGGTGGGCGATGTTCCAGTCGCCGCAGACGACGACCTCGCGTCCGTCGGCGGCGGCCCGCACCCGAAGCTCCTTCAGGTGGGCCAGGAACTCACCCATGAACCGGACCTTCTCGTCCTGCCGGTCGGTCCCGACCTCGCCCGAGGGCAGGTAGAGGCTCGCGACGGTGACACCGGGCAGGTCCGCCTCGACGTAGCGCC
This sequence comes from Streptomyces sp. NPDC059371, assembly GCF_042751995.1. Taxonomy (NCBI): domain Bacteria; kingdom Bacillati; phylum Actinomycetota; class Actinomycetes; order Kitasatosporales; family Streptomycetaceae; genus Streptomyces; species Streptomyces sp. NPDC059371. Next base: position 20,881 of record NZ_JBHYXD010000091.1, read on the forward strand.
CGGTGGAGTCGAACTCCTCGGAGCCGAAGCCGATCCGGACGCGGTCGGGCTCGCGGCGTGTGTAGAGGGACACACCCGCCCGGCCCTTGGCGGCGGCGGGAGCGTGCACGACGTGCCAGCCCTCGGGCGCGCGCACCTCCTCGGGAAGCTGCCCGGGCTCCGCCCGTACTTCCTGGAGGCACAGCACGTCGGCGGAAGTCCCCGCGAGCCACTCCACGAAACCCTTCTTCGCGGCGGCCCGGAGCCCGTTCACATTCACAGAGGTCACAGTCAGCACCCCGGCACGATACTTAATCCGTACGGCCGTCCGGAACTCGATCTTTATCGGCAGGGCCGGCCTCCGGCATCACCCGCCCACCCTTTCACCTATCGCATAGATGTACGGTATTACGCATGAATTTCCGTCCGGTTCCTTTCGACCACCCCGACGCCATGAAGCTCAACGACCAGGTCCAGGCCGAATACGCCGTGCGCTACGGCGACGGCGGCGACGCCACGCATCTGGACCCGCGGATGTTCTCCCCGCCGGCCGGCCTGTATCTGATCGCGTACGACGAGTGGGACCGTCCGGTGGCCACGGGCGGCTGGCGCACCCAGGACGCGAACGACGAGGGCTACGCGGACGGAGACGCCGAGCTCAAGCGCATGTACGTGGTCCCCGAGGCCCGCGGTCTCGGCCTCGCCCGGCGCATGCTGGCCGCCCTGGAGGAGGACGCCCGCACGGCCGGCCGCACCCGCATGGTCCTGGAGACCGGTTCCAAGCAGCCCGAGGCGGTCGCCCTCTACGCGTCGAGCGGCTACGAGCCGTGCACCAAGTTCGGCTACTACCGCTTCCACGAACTGAGCCTCTGCTACGCCAAGGCCCTCTAGGCACCAGGGCGGTGTCCGTCCGGCGATACCCGGACCGGCCGCCGCCCTGGCATCCGCTCCCCCACGGCGGTCGCCGCCCGAAGGACCGCCAGTCCCGGGGCCACCGGCGGGAGTTGTCCATCGCAGGTTCCGGACATGGCAAGAGGCCCGCTCCCACGGATGGGAACGAGCCTCTTTGCTGCGGTGGACCTGTGGGGATTTGAACCCCAGACCCCCTCGATGCGAACGAGGTGCGCTACCAGACTGCGCCACAGGCCCTTGCAACGAGTGAAACTCTAGCATCCCCATCGAGGTGCTCGGTAATCCGTTCCTGCCTGGTCAGCCGGACCTCCGCGGCCCACCCGGCACCCCACATGTCACTCGTTGGCCGCGCGTGGCCGTTCGCCGTCCTCGTACTGGTCGAACAGCGGCGTCCGGCCGCGCTCGCGGGCGCGCCGCGCGGACGCGGCCCGCCGGGCGTCGCTGCGGCTGTCGTCCGCCGCCCCGGCGCCCTCGGAACCGTCGGAGAGGTCCTCGTCGGCCGGCTCGGCCTCGTGCGCGCTCGGCTCCACCGCGCTGGACCGCGCGGAGCTCCACGCGTCCGGCGCACCCAGGTCCACGCTGGACGTCGCCCGGGGCGCGACCGGCGCGGTCACATACGTCGGCAGAGGAACCGGCACCGGGTCCCAGCTCTCGCCCTGCGACGGCCCGCACTGGCGCTCACGCTGCTGGTCGACCCACTCGGCGTGGTCGGTCTGCTCGACGAGCGCGCGACGGTCGGCGGCGAGCGCCATGAGACCGGGGTCGGTGTCGGGGGCGGCGTGCTCCTCCGGTTCGTCCGCCACGGGCTCGGCGGACGTCCGCCGGCGGGGCTGCCGCTCCCGGAGCCGCTGCGCCGCGGCCTCGGCCCGGCGGCGGTCCATGGTGTAGGTGAAGCGGCGCCGCTCCTTGGCGCGCAGATGCACGATGTACGAGCTCAGCATCACGGCGGGCACGCCGGGCGCCCACAGGAACGCGAGCCCGCCCACGGCCGCCACGATCGCGCCGAGGCTGAAGGCGAGGAACAGCAGGACCGTCGTACGCCGGCGGCGTGCGAGGACCTTCGTGCGCCGGGCCCGTGCGGCGGCCTCCGCCGAGGCCGCGCGGCGCGCGGCGGCCGTGGCCTGCTGCGGCGCGGGCTTGGCCGCGGGTCTCGGGGCGGGCGGGCCCGCCTGGTGCGGTACGGACCGGGCGGTGCCCGAGGTCTCGTACGCGCCGCTCTCCTTGCCGGTCGCGCGCGCGACCGGCTCCTGTTCCGCCTGGGCCGGCTCCGGCACCTGCACGCGTTCCTGTACGTGCGGACGGTGCCGGTCCGTCGCCTGGGGCCGGGGCGGGGACACGGCGAAGGCCCGGACGTCCACCGAATCGGTGACGCCGTCCGGGTCGGCGCTGGGCTCCTCCTCGGTGGAGCGTGCGCGCAGGTCCTTGGCGTATCGACGCTCCATGCCCGCCCGTCCGGACAGCAGCCGGATGGCGGTGCTGAAGCGTTCCGTCGGACGGGCTTCGTTCAGCTCGTCCTGCCTACGGAGCCACATCGGCACCAAGTAGGCGGCCCAGGCCCCGACGATGACTGCGTAGATGAGGCCGCTGCTGCTCACGCCTCACACGGTAGAGGGGTTTGTATGAGGCCATCTGCCAATTGCGCCGGTGTGTCGCACGATCCGGCTGATATTTCGACCTTTTTTTGTGACCGATGCGATCAGCAGGCCACCGCGAGCGCGAATTTAATGCCCTGACGCGATCACCTGCCGATCATTTTCGAACACCTATTTCATTTTCCGGGGTGTCCGCGCTTGCTCGGGTTCTGTGAACCGGCCTGCTCCGATCCGACCTGATCCGAGCGTCCCGGCGCCGGGCGCGTCCGCCTCCAGCGCCCGAGCAGCCCTTCGGGGACTTCCTCCGCGGTGAGCGCGAAGACGAGATGGTCGCGCCAGGCACCGTCGATGTGGAGATAGCGCGGGCGCAGCCCTTCCTCCCGGAATCCCAGCTTTTCCACGACCCTGCGGCTGGGCCCGTTCTCGGGGCGAATACAGACTTCGATGCGGTGCAGTCCGACGGTGCGGAAACAGTGGTCGCTCACCAGCGCCACGGCCGTCGGCATCACTCCGTGGCCCGCCACCGACTGGTCGACCCAGTAGCCGATGTGCCCGGAGCACATCGAGCCCCAGGTGATCCCGGCGACGGTGAGCTGACCGACCAGGCGCCCCTGGTACTCGATCACGAAGGGCAGCATCCGGCCCGCGTTGGCCTCGGCCCGCAGGTGCCGGACCATCTGCCGGTACGTCGGCCGGTGCGCGATCGGGCCGCTCGGCGTGGGGGGCGGGATCGTCGCCTCCCAGGGCCGCAGCCAGTCGCGGTTGCGCCGGTTCACCTCGCGCCAGGCCCGCTGGTCGCGCAGCCTTATCGGCCGGAGGACGACATCGCCGTCCACCAGCTCGACCGGCCAGGATGGGCTGTTCAGCTCGCACCCCCAGTGCCGCTGGGTCTCTGGTGGTCGCCGCCGCGGATCTGGTCGACGGCGTGGATCAGGAGGGGTTCGAGAACGGCCAGTCCGTCCCTGACCCCGCCGGTGGAGCCCGGCAGGTTGACGATCAGCGTCCCCCGGGCGACTCCGGCGAGCCCCCGCGAGAGCGCCGCGGTGGGCACCTTGTCCCTGCCGAACGCCCTGATGGCCTCGGGGATTCCGGGGATCTCGCGGTCGAGCACGCGCAGGGTCGCCTCGGGGGTCCGGTCGGTGGGCGAGATCCCCGTGCCGCCGGTGGTGACGATGACGTCGTAGCCCGCCTCGACCCCGGCGCGCAGCGCCTCCTCCACGGGGTCCCCGTCGGGGACGACCCACGGTCCGTCGACCGCGAAGCCGGATTCCGTGAGGCCTTCGGCGACCAGGGGGCCGCCCTTGTCCTCGTAGACGCCGGCGGCGGCGCGGTTGGAGGCGGTGACGACCAGCGCGCTGTAGCGGGCCGTGAGCGCCTCGCCGATGACGGTGTCGCCGCTCATGCCCTGCTCCAGTCGCCCGACTTCCCGCCGGTCTTCTCTTCCACCCGTACGTCCGTGATGACCGCCCCCTTGTCGACAGCCTTGACCATGTCGATCACGGTGAGGGCCGCCACGCTGACCGCGGTGAGGGCTTCCATCTCGACGCCCGTGCGGTCGGTCGTCTTCACGGTGGCGAGGATCTCGACGGCGTCGTCCGCGACCGACAGATCAATCTTGACACCCGACACCGACAACGGGTGGCACAGCGGGATCAGGTCCGGTGTGCGCTTGGCTCCCATGATCCCGGCGATGCGGGCGGTGGCGAGGGCGTCGCCCTTGGGGACCCCTTCGCCGCGCAGCAGCTCCACGACGCGGGGCGAGACCAGGACCCGGCCGCTCGCGCGCGCGGTGCGGGCGGTCACGTCCTTCCCGGACACGTCGACCATGCGGGCGGCGCCGGCCTCGTCGATGTGCGTCAGCCGGTTCTGCACAGGGGCTCCGGAGGTCTCCCCCCGGGACGGAACAGTCATGCGTGGGCGCTCCCGGTCGGGGCCCGTCGCGGTGCGGCGCGTGGGCCTGGTGTGCGCGACACGTTACCGCCCGCCCGTCCACCGCTACGCCGCCGTGAGGGACTGTGCGCCCCCGGCCCGACCTGGGCGCCTGCGGTGGGGCCGGGACGGCGCCCGCTCCGGGCGGCCGGTCAGCCGAGGAGGACGACCTCGACCTCGGTGCCGGGCTCGACCGAGGTGTCCTGCTCGGGGACGACGATCAGCGCGTCGGCGTGCGCGAGGGCGGCGACCAGGTGGGATCCGGCGCCGCCGACAGGCGTCACGGTGCCGTCCGCGTACGTGCCGCGCAGGAACTGCCGGCGGCCCTTCGGCGAGGTCAGCGCCTTGTCCGCGGAGAGCTTCGCCCTGGTCGTGGGCCGGTGCACGTCCCGCAGTCCCATCAGGGTGCGGATCGCGGGGCGCACGAAGAGCTCGAAGGAGACGTACGACGAGACGGGGTTGCCGGGGAGCGCGAGCAGCGGGATGTGGTCGGGGCCGATGGAGCCGAAGCCCTGGGGCTTGCCGGGCTGCATGGCGAGGGTGCGGAAGTCGATCCCGCCGCCCTCCTCGTCCTCGTCGCCGACCGACGACAGCGCTTCCTTGACGACGTCGTAGGCGCCGACGCTCACCCCGCCGGTCGTGACCAGCAGGTCCGCGCGGACGAGCTGGTCATCGACGGTCGAGCGCAGGGTCTCGGCGTCGTCGGCGACGGCACCCACGCGGTAGGCGATGGCTCCCGCGTCGCGGGCGGCCGCGCACAGGGCGAAACTGTTCGAGTCGTAGATCTGTCCGGAGCCCAACTGCTCGTCGGGCTGGACGAGTTCGCTGCCGGTGGACAGGACGACCACGCGCGGGCGGGGGCGCACCCGCACGCTGCCGCGGCCGATCGCGGCGAGCAGACCGATCTGCGGCGGGCCGAGGACGGTGCCCGCTTCGAGGGCGCGGTCGCCCGCCTTCACGTCGCTGCCCTTCGCGCGGACGTGCGCGCGTGCCTCGGCCGGGCGGTGGACGTGGACCTGTCCGTAGGAGCCCTCGGGGGACGCGCTGTGGGCGCGCATCCCGGAGACCGGCCCCTCGCCGAGCCCTCCGTCCGTCCACTCGACGGGGACGACGGCTTCGGCGCCCGGCGGGAGCGGGGCGCCGGTCATGATGCGGACGGCCTGGCCGGGGCCCACGTAGGGCTGGTCGGCCTGGCCGGCCGCAACATCACCGACGACCGTCAGGACCGCCGGATACTCCTCGCTCGCGCCCGCCACATCCGCGACCCGGACCGCGTACCCGTCCATCGAGCTGTTGTCGAACGGCGGCAGGGAGACCGGCACCGTGACGTCCTCGAGCAGGACACAGCCCTGGGCGTCGAGGAGTTGCAGCTCGATGGGTTCGAGGGGGCGGACGGTCGTGAGGATGTCCTCCAGGTGGTCGTCCACCGACCAGAGGTGTTCCTGGCCGGTGGTGCGGGTCGCGGCGTTGCTCAAATCCCTACATCTCCTCGGCTACGTAACTGCGAAGCCAGGTCCGGAAGTCCGGGCCCAGGTCCTCACGTTCGCATGCGAGTCTGACAATGGCACGCAGGTAGTCGCCGCGGTCGCCGGTGTCATAGCGGCGGCCCTTGAAGACGACGCCGTGCACGGGGCCGCCGACCTTCTCGTCCGCCGCGAGCTGCTGGAGGGCGTCGGTGAGCTGGATCTCGCCGCCGCGGCCAGGCTCGGTCTTGCGCAGTATGTCGAAGATGTGCGGGTCGAGGACGTAACGTCCGATGACGGCGTAACTGCTGGGCGCGTCAGCCGTGTCCGGCTTCTCGACCAGACCGGTCACCTTGACCAGGTCGCCCTCGTCGGTGGCCTCGACGGCGGCGCATCCGTAGAGGTGGATCTGCTCGGGCGCGACCTCCATGAGCGCGATGACGCTGCCGCCGTGCCGCTCCTGGACCTCGACCATGCGGGCGAGGAGGGGATCGCGGGGGTCGATCAGGTCGTCGCCGAGGAGTACGGCGAAGGGCTCGCGGCCGACGTGCGGGGCGGCGCACAGCACGGCGTGGCCGAGGCCCTTGGGGTCACCCTGGCGCACGTAGTGCATGGTCGCGAGGTCGCTGGACTCCTGGACCTTGGCGAGGCGACTCGCGTCGCCCTTCTTCTGGAGGGCCGATTCCAGCTCGTAGTTGCGGTCGAAGTGGTCCTCGAGGGGGCGCTTGTTGCGTCCGGTGATCATCAGGACGTCGTCAAGACCCGCCGACACGGCCTCTTCGACCACGTACTGGATCGCCGGCTTGTCGACGACCGGCAGCATCTCCTTGGGAGTGGCCTTGGTGGCCGGCAGGAACCGGGTGCCGAGGCCTGCCGCGGGGATGACAGCCTTGGTGATCCTGGGTTGTGACTCAGTCATGTCCGCAACCATAACCGGTGGCTATGTGCAGAATCTGTGGCTCCGGTTAATTCACGTTCATATGAGCTGATTAAGAGAACTACAGGAGTCACCTGTGAGACACGGCGGACGTGAACCAGAGCCTGACAAGCGAATGTTGCGGCGAGGACTCCTGCTGGTGAGAAACGGGTTGACGGCCGGTGACGTGCGGGAGACCGCCGCCGCGCTCGCCGCCCGCGCTCTGGAACTGCCCGAACTGGCGCAGGCCCGCACAGTCGCCGCCTATGTGTCCGTGGGGAGCGAACCGGGCACCCTCGCCCTCCTGGACGCGCTCCACGCGCGCGGGGTGCGTGTCCTGCTGCCGGTCCTGCTGCCGGACAACGACCTGGACTGGGGCGCGTACACGGGGCCGGACTCCCTCACGGAGGTGCGGCACGGCGGGAAAATGGCCCTCCTGGAGCCCGCGGGCGAGCGGCTGGGGCCGGAGGCCGTCCAGGACGCCGACGCCGTTCTGCTGCCCGGCCTCGCCGTCGACGCCCGCGGGATGCGGCTGGGGCGCGGCGGAGGCTCGTACGACCGCGTGCTGGCCCGTCTGGAGCGCTCGGGCGCCGAACCGGCGCTGGTGGTGCTCCTGTACGACACCGAAGTCGTCGACCGGGTCCCGGAGGAGGCGCACGACCGGCCCGTCCACGCGGTGGTGACTCCTTCCGGCGTCCGCCGCTTCCGCTGACGGGAGGCGGACGCCGAACAGCGAGTGGCGAACGGCGGACGCCGAACAGCGAACGAGGGACCCTGAGCGGCGGACGCGAAGTGGGCCGCGCCCCCCCCCGCCGCGGGCCCCTCGGGGAAAACCCCCCGGTGGGGGGCCGGCGCCCCGGGGCGCACCCCCCCCGCCCCCCCCCCCCCGCCGGGCGCCCCCCCACTTCGTCAAGCGCCGGCTTCAGGGCGCCGAGCACGGCGAGGACACCGGCGCCGACGGCCGCCGAAGCTTCAGGGCTTCAGGGCTTCAGGGCTTCAGGGCTTCAGGGCTTCAGGGCTTCAGGGCTTCAGGACCAGGGTGTCGGTCGTCTTCTGGTCGACGGCCTTCTTGCTGAAGGCCCACGGCAGGAGTTCTCCCTTGGCCCACAACTCCGTCTGGTCGGTGTAGTGCGCGCTGTAGGCGTGCCCCGAGGCGCCGGTGAGGTTGATCCACTTGGACTTGTCGAGGTCCTGGAGGTTGACGACCATCCGCATCGAGGGCACCCAGACCACCCCGTAGCCGCCCGCCGCGTTCCAGCCGGTCGCGTTGACCGTCGCCTCGCCGCCGCCGAGGTTCCAGGGGCCGCGGTTGAGCATGTACTGCAGGAAGCCGGGGCCTTCGGTACCGAGGGTCTGGTTCTTCAGGAACAGGCGGTGCAGCCGGCCCCAGCTCCAGGTGTCGATGTCCTTGCCGAGCTTGGCGGTCAGCTCCCAGCGCGCGTCACCCATGGCCCGGAGGAAGAGGCCGTCCCGGGTGGTGTTCGCCTTCTCGGTGCGCGTCCTGGGCAGCTTCCACCAGTCGTTGTGCTCGTCGTCGATGATCTTCCGGATCACCTCGAACCAGCGGTCGCCGCCGTCCGGCTGCGCCTGGTCCGGCTCACGCTCGCCGCACTCACGCACCGTCTGGTCCTCGTCCGCGGGACCCGTGGTGTCGACCCGCTCGACCGACAGGCACTGGCCCTTGACCCGCAGCTCCTTGGGCAGCTTGTTGCCGAAGGCGAGCTTGAGGATGTTGCGCCAGGTGGCGTTGAAGTACGCGGCCGCCGCGGAGTCGGCGTCCTGGGTGTAGTCCCAGCCCTCCAGGAGCTTCTGCGCCTCGCGGACGTCCTTGTCGGGGACGTCGATCTTGAGCAGCTTGGGCACGATCAGCTTGGCGATCTCGCTGCTGTTGTCGAGCTGCATCTGGCGCATGTCGTCGGTCGAGATCTTGGCGCCGCCCCTGGTCTTCGACTCGAGCAGGTCGGTGATCCGCTGGCTGCGGGTGCCGTAACCCCAGTCCGTGGTGAGCGTGTACGGGTACTTGTCCGGGTCCACGACCGCCTGGTTGGCGGTGACGATGTAGCCGCGCTTGGGGTTGTACTCGTAGGGCAGGGCGGACTGCTTGATGTAGCCGGTCCAGCGGTACTTCGAGTCCCAGCCCGGCGAGGGCAGCGAGCCGTCGTCGCCCTTGGCGCGCGTGGGGATCTTGCCGGGGAGCTGGTAGCCGATGTTGCCGCTCGCGCCGGCGCCGTCGGCGTAGACCAGGTTCTGGGACGGCACCTCGAAGGACGCGGCCGCCTTGCGGAACTCGCTCCAGTCGGACGCCTTGTCCATCGCGAAGACGGCGTCCATGGTGTTGCCGGGGTCCAGCGCGGTCCAGCGCAGTGCTATCGCGTAGCCGTCGCCCCGGTCGGGCGCCTCCGCGTCGACCGTGGCCTTCTTGCCGACCTGGACGAGTTCGTCGTCACGGTCGGAGAGCAGCGGCATCCCGTCCTGGGTCTGCCGGACGACGATCGTCTTGGTGTCACCGCCCGCGACCTTGATCGTCTCCTTGCGGGTGGTGAAGGGCAGCACCTTGCCGTCGTACTCGTAGCCCTCGCCGGTGATCTTCTCCAGATAGAGGTCGGTGACGTCGACCCCGGAGTTGGTCATGCCCCAGGCCATGTCGGCGTTGTGGCCGATGACCACGCCGGGCATGCCCGCGAAGGTGTATCCGGAGACGTCGTACTTGCACTTCGCGGAGACCGCGGTGCAGTGCAGGCCCATCTGGTACCAGACCGAGGGCAGCGACGCCGACAGGTGCGGGTCGTTGGCCAGCAGCGGCTTGCCGGTGATGGTGCGGCTTCCGGCGACGACCCAGGAGTTGGAGCCGATGCCGTTGCCGTTAACGCCGACGGCGGTGGGCAGGTCGTCGAGGACGTTGTAGAGCCCCGAGAGCTGGCTCTGGAACCCGGAGGGCGTCTCCGTGTTGCCCGCGAGCCCCGTGCCCGCGCTCGACGCCGAGGTGGTGCCCGAGGAGCTGTACGTCCCGGTGACACTGTCGTACGCGCCCGTCTGGACGATCGTCTTGTTGCGGCTGTACGGGTACTCCGGGTAGAGGTCCGCGATCTGCTTCGGGCCGAGCCGGCTCGTCATCAGGGAGCGGTCGATCTCCTCCTGCATGTTGCCGCGCAGGTCCCAGGCCATCGCCTTGAGCCAGGCCACCGAGTCGACCGGGGTCCACTCGGTCGGCTTGTAGTCGTTGGTGAAGCCGAGGGCTGCGTACTCCAGGGAGATGTCCTTGGAGCTCCGGCCCTTCAGGTAGGCGTTGACCCCCTCGGAGTACGCCTGGAGGTACTTCTTCGTGGAGGACGACAGCTTGGTGTCGTACTCCTTCTTCGCGATCCGGTCCCAGCCCAGTGTGCGCAGGAACTCGTCGTTCTTGACCTGGCCCTCGCCGAACATCTCGGAGAGCCGGCCCGAGGTCATGTGGCGGCGCACGTCCATCTCGTAGAACCGGTCCTGCGCCTGGACGAAGCCCTGGGCCATGAACAGGTCCTCGTCGGACGAGGCGTAGACCTGCGGGATCCCGTTGCCGTCGCGCTGCACGGTCACGGGCCCGGACAACCCGTCGATGCGGATGGATCCCTTGGTCTGCGGGAAGGAGGCCCGCACCGTGCTGATGCTCCAGTACGCGCCGAAGGCGATGCCTCCGATGATGGCGAGAACCAGGACAATCAAGAACAGTCGGGCTTTGCGCCCCTTCTTCCTGCCGGACTTGCCGGGCTGCTGGCCGGAAGAGGCGGTGGTGTTGGGGGGCATCGCTGTCCTTGCTGTCCTAACGCGAGCGGCAGGCGGTCCTGGAGTGCTGGGGCAACCATAGGCGCAGGGCCAACCACGCCTTGACGCGGAGTAGGAAACCGGGAAGCACGACTGTTCGATCTTGCCTCCGGGAACGTCAAGAAAACGTCAAGAGTTAGGTAAGGTAACGAAGTACTTGCACTGAAGTGGCCGGCTTCCGGTGCTCGGATCCGGATGACCGCCCCCGCGGCACCGGATCGGCGAGAAAGGAACAGCCCCTGACTGTCCACCACCTCAACCAGCTCCTGCTCGTGTGCTCGCTCGTCCTTCTCGTCGCGGTGGCGGCGGTCCGGATCTCCTCGCGCAGCGGGCTTCCCACGCTGCTCGTGTACCTGGGGATCGGCGTCGCGATCGGCCAGGACGGAGTCGGCGACGTCCAGTTCAGCAACGCCGAACTGACCCAGGTCATCGGGTACGCGGCCCTGGTCGTGATCCTGGCCGAAGGCGGACTCGGCACGAAGTGGAAGGAGATCAGACCGGCCCTGCCGGCGGCCTCCTCGCTGGCAACGGTGGGCGTCGCGGTGAGCGTCGGCGTCACGGCCGCGGGCGCGCACTATCTGATCGGCCTGGAATGGCACCAGGCGTTCATCATCGGGGCGGTCGTCTCCTCGACGGACGCGGCGGCGGTCTTCTCCGTCCTGCGGAAGATCCCCCTCCCCACGCGCGTGACGGGCATCCTGGAGGCCGAATCGGGCTTCAACGACGCCCCGGTGGTCATCCTGGTCGTCGCGTTCTCCACCGCGGGCCCGGTGGAACACTGGTACCAGCTGCTCGGCGAGATAGCGCTGGAGCTGAGCATCGGCGCCGCCATCGGTGTCGCGGTCGGCTGGCTGGGCGCGTACGGACTGCGGCACGTGGCACTGCCGGCCTCCGGCCTCTACCCGATCGCCGTGATGGCGATCGCCGTCGCGGCCTACGCCGCCGGCGCGCTCGCCCACGGCAGCGGCTTCCTCGCCGTCTACCTCGCCTCCATGCTCCTCGGAAACGCGAAGCTGCCGCACTGGCCCGCCACGCGCGGCTTCGCCGAGGGGCTCGGCTGGATCGCCCAGATCGGCATGTTCGTGCTGCTCGGCCTGCTGGTCACCCCGCACGAGATGGGCGACGACATCGTCCCGGCCCTCGTCATCGGCCTGGTGCTGACGATGGTGGCGCGGCCGCTGAGCGTGGTCGCGGGCCTGCTGCCGTTCCGCATCCCGTGGCAGGAACAGGTGCTGCTGTCCTGGGCGGGCCTGCGCGGTGCGGTGCCCATCATCCTGGCGACGATCCCGATGGTCAGCGGAGTCGCGGAGAGCAAGCGGATCTTCAACATCGTCTTCGTCCTGGTCGTCGTCTACACCCTCGTCCAGGGCCCGACCCTGCCCTGGCTGGCCCGCAAGCTCCACCTCGGCGACTCCGCGGGGGCCGCCGACCTGGGCATCGAATCGGCACCCCTGGAGCGGCTGCGCGGCCATCTGCTGTCCGTCGCGATCCCTAAGGGATCCCGGATGCACGGAGTCGAGGTGGGCGAGCTGCGGCTGCCCCCGGGCGCGGCGGTCACCCTGGTCGTCCGCGAGTCGAAGTCCTTCGTACCCATGCCCACGACGGTGCTGCGGCTCGGCGACGAACTGCTGGTCGTGGCGACCGACCCGGTCCGCGACGCGACGGAGCGACGCCTCCGCGCGGTGGGCCAGGGCGGCAAGCTCGCCGACTGGCTGGGCATCGACGACGGCGGCAAGGAACACCGGACCCAGCACAGAACAGGTCTGTGAGGCGGCCTCCGGACCGTCGGCCGGCTTCCTGCGAAGCTGCGGCTTCCTACGCGACTGCTGCTTCTTGAAGAGACTGCTGCTTCTTAAGAAGCAGCAGGACGCGCCTCTTATGGAACCTCGCCGGGCTTACGACACATCGAACGAAAACGCGAAGACGAAGGGCATTCACAGGCTCACGACCGCGGAGTGCTCTTTTTCACAGGCCCGCCATGACGGCCACCCCCTGTACGATGAACACACACCTTGATCGAACCAACTCTGCCTGACGCAGAGCTGGCGCGACCGTATGGCGGCCGTGACGTCCTCCCGCAGGGGGCGCCGGTATCTACCGCAGATCCGCGCAAGAGGACAGCTCTCGGCGCCCCCCGCACGGGCGCGCTACCAGGCGGCAGAAAGGCACGGCCGTGGCATCCACGGTCACCTCCCGCCCTGGATACGGACAACTGCTGCGCACCCGCGGCGCCTGGACGTTCCTGCTCCCCGGCTTCGCCGCCCGTCAGCCGTTCGCCATGCTGACGATCTCCATCGTGCTGCTCGTGCAGCACACCACCGGCTCGTACGGGGCGGCCGGCGCCGTCGCGGCCGTCACCGGTGTCTCCATGGCGCTGTTCGCGCCCTTCACCGGACGTCTGGCCGACCGGCACGGCCAGCGGGCCGTCCTGCTCCCCGGCGTCCTCGTGCACGCCGCGGCCGGCTTCTCCCTGACCGCGCTCGCGCTGGCGGGCGCCCCTCTCTGGGTGCTGTTCGCCGCCGCCGTGCCCACCGGCGCCTCGGTGCCGCAGGTCGGCCCCATGGTGCGGGCGCGCTGGGGCGTGAAGCTCCAGGGCTCGCCCCTGATGTCGACCGCCGCCGCCTTCGAGTCCGTCACCGACGAGCTGACCTTCGTCTTCGGCCCGCTGCTCGCCACCGCGCTGTGCACGGCCGTCGCCCCCGCCGCGGGCCTGCTGACCGAGGCGTCACTGACTCTCGTCGGCGGTCTGCTGTTCGCCGCGCAGAAGAGCACACAGCCCGCGGTCTCCGCCGCCGGGCCCGCGCGCGTGGAACACGGTTCCGCCCTGCGGATCCCCGGAGTGCGCGTTCTGATCATGACGTTCCTGGGCATCGGCTCCGTCTTCGGCGGCATGCAGGTCTCGCTGGCCGCGTACAGCGAGTCGATCGGCGAGCCCGGCCTGAACGGTGTCCTGTACGGCGTCTTCGCGGCCGGCAACATGCTCTCGGGCCTCGTCTGCGGCGCCGTCGCCTGGAAGGTGGCCCCGCAGCGGCGGCTCGTCGTCGGGTACGCCGCCCTCGCGCTGGCCGCCTCCGGGCTGTGGGCCGCGAACTCGGTGATCGTGCTCGCCGGCCTCGGCCTCGTGGTCGGCATGTGCATCGCCCCGAGCCTGATCACCGGCTACACCCTGATCGAGAGCCTCGTGCCGCAGGGCGCCCGCACCGAGGCCTTCACCTGGCTCACCGGTGCCGTCGCGCTCGGCCAGGCGGCGGCCGTCACGGTCGCCGGACAGCTCGAGGACAGGCTCTGGGGCGGCGCCGGGTTCCTGGTGCCGATGGCCGGTACGGCACTGGCTCTGGCGACCCTGGTGGCACTGCGTTCACGCCTTGTCGCACACGCCCCGAGCCGTGCCGTCGCACGTGGCGTCGGTCACCGCGTGCCGGTGACAGTGGACTGATCTCGCGGAATACGTCAGTATGGACCGTCGTTAGCACTCACTGAGTGAGAGTGCCAGGAGGAAGACAAGTGCCGACCTACCAGTACCAGTGCACCGAGTGTGGCGAGGGCCTCGAGGCGGTGCAGAAGTTCACCGATGACGCCCTGACCGAATGCCCGAACTGCAGCGGCCGCCTGAAGAAGGTGTTCTCGGCCGTCGGCATTGTCTTCAAGGGCTCCGGCTTCTACCGCAACGACAGCCGCGGCTCCTCGTCGAGCAGCGCGCCGGCGTCCAAGCCGTCCACGTCCGCGACCTCGGACACGAAGTCCTCGTCGTCGGCGTCCGCCTCGTCGTCCTCGGGCACGAAGTCGTCGGGCACCGGCTCCGCCGGCAGCTCCGCCGCGTAAGGACTCCTCGGCCCGCGGCCGGGACTCCCCGTCCCGGCCCGGCCGCCGCGCCGCACGGCCCGCAGGCCGCACAGGCCCGTTTCCGCGGAAGACCCCCCCCGCGGGGGGGGCCCGGGGGGGGGGCGCGACGAGCGCCGGGGCCGACCCCCGGGGAGGGGGAGATGGGGCGAC
>NZ_JBHYXD010000092.1:0-35390 GCF_042751995.1 Streptomyces sp. NPDC059371
GCGGGGGGGGGGGTGGGGCGCCCGGGGCGGGCCGGCCCCGGGCGCGTCGTACCCGGTGGGGGGGGGGGGGCGGGGGGGGGGGCCGCGGGGGGGGGGGGGGCCCCCCCCCGACGGCAAGAGGATCGGCTTCGCCGAACAGGGCACCAGAGCCCTCACGACGGTCGCCCGACTCGCCCACGACAAGAGTGTGTACGTCGACCCGAAGCCCGGCAGCGAGCAGATGTACCAGGTGTTCCTGAGCGGCCGGATGGCGATGGTGGCGACCGGACCCTGGCAGCTTCCGGACATCATCACCGCGAAGGTCGACTACGACGTCGTCCCGCTCCCGACGTACAGCGGCAGGCCGGTCACCATCTCCGGTCCCGACACCTGGACCGTGTTCGACAACGGTTCCGCCCGTTCCCGCGCGGCCGTCGAGTTCGTGCGCTGGATGAACCGGCCGGCCCAGGACGCGCGCTGGGACATCGCGGCGGGCAGCCTCCCGCTCGGCTCGGGAACCGCCGGGCGTCCGGAATGGCGCGAGCACACCGGGTCGACCACCGGCCTCGGCGTGTTCACCGACACCCTGGCCTCCGCCCGGGTCCGGCCCGTGCACGCGGCCTACCCGCAGATCTCCCAGGCGCTCGGCGGGGCGATCGTCTCGGTCCTCCTCGGCAAGGACTCCCCCGCCCACGCTCTCCGCCGGTGCGCCGACACGGCCGACGCGGCTCTGCTCATCCCCAGGTGACCCCGGCTCGTCCCCGGCTCGTCCCCGGTGACCCCGACGTCAGACGTTCCCAGCCGACTTCCGGCTGAAGGAGGCCGTCATGTCCACCCTTCCCCGCGCCTTCACCGTCGTACCCGGCCCCGCGGTGACCCCGGCCGCCGCACGACGCGCCGCCCGCCGCCGCGGCCGCCGTGAGACGGCCACCGCCTGGGCCTTCATCAGCCCCGCGGTCGTCGTGATCCTCGGCCTGAGCATCGTGCCCGTCGTGTGGTCGCTGCTGCTCTCCTTCCGCGCCGACGATCTGGTCACCCCTGGCCGATGGGTCGGCCTCGACAACTACCGGGCCCTGGCCCAGGACCCCAACTTCCGTACGGCCGTGGGCAACACCCTGCTGTACGCCGCCCTGTACGTGCCGCTCAGCCTGCTCGGCGGGCTGATGCTGGCCCTGGCGCTGAACCGCCGTATCCGGTTCATCGGCCTCTACCGCACGCTCGTCTTCGTTCCGTTCGTCGTCTCGGCGACCGCGCAGGGCGTGCTCTTCTCGTTCATCCTCGACCCCGAGTTCGGTGCCGCGAACTCCCTGCTGCACAAGCTCGGGCTGTCCCCGCAGGGCTTTCTCACCGACCCGGACCAGGCGATCTATCTGCTGGTGCTGATCTCGCTGTGGAGCGGGGTCGGGTTCTGCGTCGTCGTCTATCTGGCCGCGCTCCAGGACGTGCCGCCCGAACTCGTGGAAGCCGCGCGGATCGACGGGGCGGGCCGCTGGCGGGTGCTGCGCCACATCGTCCTGCCGACCCTCACCCCGGTCACCGTGTTCCTGCTGCTGTGGCAGCTCATCACGGCCCTCCAGGTCTTCGACCTGATCTATGTGACGACGAAGGGCGGCCCCCTCGGCTCGACCGGCGTGGTCGTCTACTTCGTCTGGCAGCAGGCGTTCCAGACGTTCACGGCGGGCTACGGGGCCGCGGCGGCGTACGTCCTCGCGGTCGCCCTGCTGATGGCGGGCGGCGCGCTGCGTCTCGTACGGCGCCGGCAGCAACGTACCGAAGGAGCGGTCCGATGAGTTCACCCGCCACCTCCCGCTGGCCCAGCGGACGGCATCTGCTGCTGGCGCCGCTGACCCTGTGCTTCGCGCTGCCGCTGGTGTGGCTGGTGCTCAGCTCGGTGATGTCCGACGCGGAGATCAACCGGTTCCCGCCCGCGCTGTGGCCGAAGGGGATCGACCTGGGCGGCTACCGCTATGTGCTCGGGAACGCAATGTTCCCGCGCTGGTTCGCCAATTCACTGATCGTCGCGGTCGCGGCCGTCCTGTCGAACCTGCTGCTCGGGGCGCTGGGCGGCTACGCCTTCGCGCGGATGCGGTTCGCCGGCTCGCGGACGCTGCTCGCCCTGATGCTCGCGACGATGGTGATCCCCTTCCAGCTCACGATGATCCCGACCTTCCTGGTGATGAAGGAACTGGGGCTCATCGACACGCTCGGCGCGCTGATC
Source organism: Streptomyces sp. NPDC059371 (assembly GCF_042751995.1). Lineage (NCBI taxonomy): Bacteria > Bacillati > Actinomycetota > Actinomycetes > Kitasatosporales > Streptomycetaceae > Streptomyces > Streptomyces sp. NPDC059371. Next base: position 2,198 of record NZ_JBHYXD010000092.1, read on the forward strand.
GTGCCCTCGCTCGTCACCCCGTTCGCGGTCTTCCTGTTCCGGCAGTTCTTCCTGGGGCTGCCCCGGGAGATGGAGGAGGCGGCCTGGATCGACGGGTGTTCGCGGCTGCGGGTGCTGTTCTCGATCGTGCTGCCGCTGGCCCGGCCCGCGCTGGCCACGGTGGCGGTGCTGACGTTCCTGAGCACCTGGAACGACCTGTCCTGGCCGCTCATCGCGATCAACCACGACACGCGGTACACCTTGCAGCTCGGTCTGACGACCTTCCAGGGACAGCACCACACGCGGTGGTCGGCGGTGATGGCGGGCAACGTGATCACCGTGCTGCCCGTCCTGGTCGCGTTCCTGCTCGCGCAGAAGACCTTTGTCCAGTCGCTCACTTCGAGCGGTCTGAAGGGCTAGGCCACCATGAAATCCTTCGATCTCCTCGTCGTCGGTGACGCCAATCCGGATGTCGTCGTCGGCCCGTTGCGCGGCCCTCTGGAGTTCGGGCAGCGCGAACAACTCGTCGAGCACGCGGGGCTGGTGCTCGGCGGCTCCGCCGCGATCATGGCGTGCGGGGCCGCGCGGCTCGGGCTGCGGGTCGCGTTCGCGGGGCGGGTGGGCGACGACCCCGCGGGCGCCTTCGTGCGCGAGGCGCTCGCCGGGCGCGGCGTCGACGTGGCCTTCCTGGTCACCGACCCGGTCCGGCCCACGCCGCTCACGACGGTCGTCACGGCCGGGGACGGGGACCGGGCCATCCTCACGGCGCCGGGCTGTCTCACCGCGACCGGCGCCGAGGACGTGCCGGCGGACCTGATCGGGGCCTCGCGGCACGTGCACGCGGCCTCGTTCTACCTGATGCCCCGTCTGGCGCGTTCCCTGGCACCACTGTTCGCCCTGGCGCGGGAGACCGGCGCGACGACGTCACTCGACACCAATGACGATCCGGCCGGCCGCTGGGACCCGGAACTCCTGCGTCCCGTCCTGGAGTTCACCGACTTCCTGCTGCCCAACGCGGCCGAGGCGTCCGCGCTGTCCGGGACGGCCGAACCCGCCGCGGCCGCCGCCGTCCTGGCCGGCCGGGGGCCGACGGTCGTGGTCAAGGACGGCGCGAACGGCGCCCTCGCCCACACCGGGACACGGCTCACGCACGCGCCTGCCGTGGCCGTCGACCCCGTGGACACCGTCGGCGCGGGCGACAGCTTCGACGCCGGGTTCGTCGCCGCGACCCTGCGCGGCCTCGACCTGCGCTCCGCGCTCGCGGTGGCCGCGGCCTGCGGTTCGCTCTCGACACGAGCGCACGGCGGCACAGCGGCACAGGCCACCTGGGACGAGGCCCTCGCCGCGGCCCGCGCGCGCCTCCCCGCCGTTCCACCAGCCCTCCGCACCCGCGAGACCAGGAGTCCTTCATGAACGACGTCACCGCCCCGAAGATCGCCTTCATCGGAGCCGGGAGCGTGGTGTTCACCCAGGGGCTGCTGGCCGACCTGTTCACGTTCCCCGAACTCGCGCACGCGCGGATCGCGTTGCACGACATCGACCAAGAGCGGCTCGACACCGCCGAGGGCGCCGCCCGGTACATCGCCGGCGTTCGCGGCGCGCGGCCCGTGATCACCGCGCATCGCGACCGCCGGGCGGCCCTGGAGGACGCCGACTTCGTCATCAACATCATCCAGGTCGGCATGGACAGCGCGACCCGCACCGACTTCGCCGTGCCCGCCCGCTACGGACTGCGCCAGACCATCGGCGACACCCTCGGCATCGGCGGCATCTTCCGCGCCCTGCGCACCTTCCCGGTGCTCCGCGCGCTCGCCGCCGACATGACCGAACTCTGCCCGGACGCACTGCTGTTGAACTACACCAATCCCATGGCGATGAACGTCCTCTATCTGAGCCGCATCGCCCCGGAGCTGCGCGTCACCGGCCTGTGCCACTCGGTGCACTGGACGATGCACGACCTCTCCGAGATCGTCGGCGTTCCCTTCGAGGAGGTCACCCACCTGGCCGCCGGGGTCAACCACCAGGCGTGGGTGCTGCGTTTCGAGCGCGCGGGCCAGGACCTCTACCCGCTCCTGGACGAGGCCATCGCCAAGGATCCGGAACTGCTGCGCCGGGTCCGTGTGGACATGTACCGCCGCCTCGGCCACTACCCCACCGAGACGAGCGAGCACTCCTCGGAGTACGTGCCGTGGTACCTCCACCACGACAGCGAGATCGAGCGGCTCAGACTGCCGGTGGGCGCCTATCTGGACATCATCGAGGAGAACGCGGCTAGCTACCGGCGCACCCGCGACGCGCTGGCCTCCGGGGTGCCCCTCCCCGTCGAGGGCACCTTGGAGTACGCCCCGCAGATCATCCACAGCACCCTGACCGGCACCCCCCGCACGGTCTACGGCAATGTGCCCAACCGCGGGCTCATCGACAACCTCCCGGCGGACTGTGTCGTCGAGGTGCCCTGCCTGACGGACGCGCTGGGAGTGCAGCCGACCCGTGTCGGCGCGCTGCCCCCGCAGTGCGCGGCGCTGAACAGCGCGTACGTCTCCGTCACCGACCTGGTGGTCCGCGCCGCCACGGACAACGAGCCGCGCCACATCCGGCACGCCGCGATGGCCGACCCCGCGACGGCCGCGGCTCTCCCCGTCGAGCGCATCTGGGACCTGTGCGACGACCTCGTACGGGCTCACGGTGATCTGCTCCAGCCCGAGCTGAGGGCGCTGCTGGGCCACTGAGCGGGGGAGCATGTCGGTTCACGGTCACCCTCAGGGGGTGAGGCCGGTGGGGCCCGGGTGTCGCAGGCTCGGTGGTGAGTGGCTGCGGTCGCAGCCCGTGCAACGGAGGTCTCGCCATGGCAACCACCCAGCATCACACCCGCTCCAAGGGCACACTGACGGCCGCGAGCGGCCTGATGGTCTTCGCCTCGGTGATGCTGTTCGTCTCCGGCGTCCTGGACATCCTGCGGGGCGTCATGGCCATCGCCGAGGACGACGTCTTCGTCACCGGCCAGAACTACGTCTTCAAGTTCGACCTGACGAGCTGGGGCTGGATCCACCTGACACTCGGCGCGGTCGCCGTGGTCGTGAGCCTCGGCCTGTTCACGGCGGCCACCTGGGCCCGGGTGATCGGCGTCGGCATCGCCGCACTGCTGATCATCGCCAACTTCCTCGACATCCCGTACTACCCCGTCTGGTCGCTGACGCTGATAGCCCTGTACGGATTCGTCATCTGGGCGCTCTGCGTGGCACGGCCGGACTCGGACACGCCTTAGCCGACGGCGCCGGAGCCGGACCGGGCCGGGCCGGGCTCGAGGGCCGGGCTCGACCGGGCCGGCCGGCATCCGACGCGACGGGTCCGCGGCTCACAGGAGGTGCAGGTCGCGGGCCCGTCGTACGGCCTCGCCCCGGCGGGTCGCGGCGAGCTTGCGGTAGACGCTCTTGAGATGGGTCTTGACCGTGTTGACCGACAGATGCAGATCGGCGGCGATCTCGTCCCTCGACATCATCTGCGCCAGCCTCTCCAGCACCTCCTGCTCGCGCTCGCTGAGCGATTCGATCACCGGCGCGGTCACCGGTTCGTCACCCGCCCGCGACGCATGGCCGACGCCCAGGACCGCGGCCGCCTCCGGGAGCCATTCATGGCCCTGGGCCAGCACGGGCCGGTGCCGCAGATAGCTCCGCAGCCAGGGGCCGGCCTCCAGGAACGGCCGTCTCAGATGCTCCGGCCTGGCCGTTCGCAGCGCCCGCGCCACCAGCCGCTGGGCGGTGGAGTCGTCCCCCAGCGCGTCCGCCGTCTGCGCCCGCGCGAGCAGCACCCGGACGGCGATGGCCGGCCCCTCGTCCACCTCGGAGGAGAGTGAGTCCAGCAGGGCGCGCGCCGCCTCCCGGTCACCGGTGGCGAGCCGGGCACGGGCGGCGGCGGCCGTGGCCTCGGGCCCGGTCGCCCCTTCCTCCACGAGCACGTCCATCGCCGCGAGCGGTTCACCCAGGGCCAGGTAGGCGGTCGACATGGCGAGCGCTGCCCGGTCGGTCACCCACGGCGAGGGCTCGATCCCGTGCGGCGGGCGCCTCAGCTCGTCCAGGACGCGCAGCGCCTCCTTCGGATGTCCCTTGGCCAGGAGCATCCGGGAGCGCACCAGCGCCAGGCCCGCCGTCGCGACGGGATCGTGCGCGACCGGGCTGGAGGCGGTCGCCTGGTCCAGGTGGGTCTGCGCCGCGGCCAGATCGTCGCGGTCGACGGCGACCGCCGCCAGGACGAGCTGGGCGACGCCCGTGCGGGCGGGGGGCGGCAGGCCGGAGCGCTCCGCCCCGGCGACCGCCGCCCGCGCGTGCGACTCCGCGCGGCCCGGCCGCCCGCACAGGAGGTCGATCAGGGCCAGCCGGCCGAGGGATTCGTGCCGGGGTGACGCGGTGGACGGTCCGTCGTCGACCTGGGTGGCTGCGGACAGCGAGATCCGGGCCGCGTCGAGCCGCCCCGCCCAGAGCTGTGCCGAGCCCAGTCCGGTGAGCATCAGGGCCGGCAGCTCCGGGTGCCGTTCCAGCAGTTCGGCCGGAAGGGACAGCTCCGCCGCCGCCATGTCCTCGGCCGCCGCCTGTGCCCTGTCGGCGGAGCCGGTCAGCCGGGCCGCGAACACCCGCAGCAGCGCGTGGCTCAGCCGCAGGGCCGCGGGGCCGGCCCCCTCGCCCTCCAGGTTCTCCTCCGCCCGGCGCAGATATTCAAGGCCCCGGTCGACGTCGTGGCGGACGAGTTCGCGGGCGGCGCGCACCAGACACGCGGCAGGCCCGGCCGCGTCCGACGGCATGGCGGCGAACAGTCCGTCGAGGCGTTCGGCGTCGAGTCCCGTCAGCAGCTCGCCCATGGCCAGCTCGTCGACGAACCGGCCGGCCGCGAGCTCCCATTCCCCTGCCCCCGCCGCGTGCGGCAGGGCCTCCGCCAGCAGGCCCGACTCGCTCAGCCAGCGGGCGGCGCGCCGGTGCAGCTCCGGCTCGAGACCCGGCAGTCTGACCCGCAGATGGACCCGCAGGATCTCCGCGAACAGGGGGTGCAGCCGGTACCAGGAGTGGCCGATGGCCTCGACGAAGGCGTTGGCGTGCTGGAGCCCGGCCAGGATGGCGTCCGCGTCGTCCCGGCCCGTCAGGGCGTTGGCCAGATCCGGGTGGATCTGGTCGAGGATGCTCGACCGCAGGAGCAGATCCTGTGTCTCCTCCTCCTGCGCCTCCAGGACCTCGGCCAGCAGGAAGTCCGCGAGCGTGCTCTGGCCCGCCTCGAAGTTCTTGATGAAGGTGTCCGGGTCGTCGACGTGCTGGGCCGCGAGGATGCACAGGCGCAGTCCGGCCGCCCAGCCTCCGGTCCGCTCCGTCAGTGACCGCGCGCCTTCGTCCGACAGCCGGATGTCGTGACGGTTCAGCAGGGCCGCCGTCTCGCCCGGGACGAACGCCAGGTCGGCGCCCCGGACCTCGGCGACCGCTCCGGCGGCCCGGTAGCGGTGGAGCGGTAGCTGTGGCTCCGTACGGCTGACGATGACCAGTCGCAGTCCGCCGCCCGCGTGGCGCAGGACGAACTGGAGCTCGTCGGCGACCTCCGCCGAGGCGCCCACCCGGTCGAACTCGTCGAGCACCAGGATCACGGGCTCCGCGCGTTCGCTCAGCCAGGCCGCCAGCCGGGTCAGCAGGGAGTGGTCCACGTCTCCGGGGCTCGACGGGCTGCCGATGTCGTCGGGGACAGCCGCTCCGTGCCGCCGCAGGGACTCGAGGACGTACGTCCAGAAGATGCCGGGGCCGGTGTCCTCGTGCTCCACGGTCAGCCAGGCCACGTCGTCCGGGCGGTCCCTCGTGGAGATCCAGTGGGCGACCAGGAGCGTCTTCCCGGCGCCCGCGGGCCCGTTGACCAGTGTGAGGGGACCCCGCACGCCCTCGGTGAGGCGTCCGATCAGCCGCGGCCTGCGGACGAAGGTCTCCGTCAGGTCCGGGACGGTGAACCGGACGGCGAGCAGCGGGTCACCACCCGGTGTCAGCAGCCCGGCCATGGGGTCCTGCCTCCGCGATGTCTCGGCAGCGGCGACGCGTCCGATCCGATGTGGTCCGGGTCCACGGCTCCCTCCCCGGTGTAACCCCCGCACACTGATCGTCACCCGCTGTCCCGAATGCCGCAAGACAGGCTTTCCGGTCCCCCGCCGAGGGTGAGGCGTGGGGCACCTCGCGTCGGGTGTCATGGGAGCGGAGCCCCGGATGGCGGGGAGGCGTGACTCCGGGTGCCATGGAGGTGCCGTGGACGCGGAGCCGGGCCGGACACCGCCGTCCGGCGGAGCGGCCTCGCGGGCCGAATCGATGAGGTGGTCACCGGTGAAACACTGGCGCGCTCTGGCCGTGCTCGGGACGGCCCAGTTCCTGATGGTCCTGGACACGTCCGTCATGAACGTGTCCATCAGCCAGCTCGTGGAGGACTTCGACACCGAGGTCACCGCCATCCAGGCCGTCATCACCCTCTACGCGCTGGTCATGGCCGCTTTCATGGCCACCGGCGGACGGCTCGGCGACATCCTCGGACGCCGTCGGCTGTTCCTCGTCGGACTCGTCGTCTACGGCGTGGGGTCGGCCCTGACCGCGGTGGCTCCCACTCTGTGGATGCTCGCGCTCGGCTGGTCGGTCGTCGAGGGGCTCGGGGCCGCACTGGTGCTGCCGGCCATGGCGGCCCTGGTGGCGGAGTCCTACAGAGGGCGGGACCGTGCCGTCGCCTACGGGGTCATCGGCGGGCTCGCCGGCGCCGGTATCGCGGTCGGACCGCTGCTGGGCGGCTGGGTGACGACGTACCTCACCTGGCGGCTGGTCTTCGCGGGCGAGGTCGTGGTCGTCGTCGCGATGCTGTGCTTCCGCCGGGCGATCCCCGAGAAGCCCCTGCCCGAGTCCCGCCCCCGGCTGGACGGCGTGGGCGCCTTCCTGTCGGCGGCGGGACTCGGACTGGGTGTGCTGGGTGTCCTTCAGAGCGGTACCTGGGGGTGGGTGCAGCCCCGCAACCCGCCCTTCACCGTCCTCGGTTTCGCCCCGACGCTGTTCGTCGTCTCCGCCGGGGTGCTCGTCCTCGCCGTGTTCGCCAAGTGGGAGCGCCGCAGGGAGGCGCAGGGCACCGACCCGCTGATCCATCTGTCGCTGCTGCACCGGCTGCCCCTGCGCTCCGGTCTGCTGACGCTGGTCAGCCAGAACCTCATCCTGCTGGGGCTGTTCTTCGCCATCCCGCTGTATCTCCAGGTGGTGCAGGGATTCGACGCGTTCCAGACGGGGCTGCGGCTGCTCCCGGTGTCCGTCACGATGCTGGCGGCCTCCGTGCTGGCCTCCAGGCTGGGGCGGGTGATGGGGCCGCGCCGTGTGGTCAGACTGGCCCTGCTGACGCTGCTCGGAGCCATCACCTGGCTGCTGGCCACCATTCAACCGGTCATCGACGACGCCCAGTTCGCCGGGGCCATGGCCCTGCTGGGTGTCGGCATGGGGCTGCTCGCCTCCCAGCTCGGCAACGTGGTGCAGTCCAGCGCCGGCGAGGAGGAGCGCAGCGAGGTCGGCGGGCTCCAGTTCACCGCCCAGAATCTGGGCTCCGCGCTCGGTACGGCGCTGATCGGGTCGATCCTCGTCGGCGCCCTGGCGCAGGCCTTCCTCACCCAGGTGGCGCAGCATCCGGACCTGTCGCAGGAGGCACGTGAGAAGACCGGCGTCGCGCTGGAGGCGGGCATCAGTTTCGTCCCCACCGACCAGGTGCGTTCGGCGGCCGAACAGGCCGGGCTGCCGCCGGCCGAGGTCGACGCCGTCACGGACTCCTACGCGACGGCGCAGCTGAACGGTCTGAAGGCGGCGATCCTCGCGGCCGGCGGCATCACACTGGCGAGCTTCCTGGTCACGACGCACCTGCCGACCGGACGGGCGGGCCGCGGGAAGGAACCCGGCACGGGCGGCTCGGCCGTCCCCCTCGAACAGGCGTGAACACACGGGGCTCGTACGGTCAGGGATGCGCGAGGCCCATAGGGACGCGCGAGGCCCGGACGGACGTGACCGCGCGAGGCGGCCGCCCGGTCCCGGGTTCACCTCCTGCGGGTGAGGGCGCGCGGGGCGGGCCGGCGGATGATCGTGGGGAAGGGTGCCGTCCGCCCGCCCCAGGCCGCCCGCCGGGGGGAGCCCCGCATGCAGTACGAGATCCGCGTCGAGGGACATCTGTCGGAGACGCTTTCCGAGGCGTTCCCGGAGATGGACCACGTGCTGATCTCGGGTCAGACCATCCTGTTCGGCCCCGTCGTCGACGAGGCGCATCTGTACGGGCTGCTGGCCCGCTGCCGGTCGCTCGGACTGCGGGTCGTGGAGATGCGCCAACTGCCGGGGTGACGCAGGCGCCGGCCACCGGGGTGAGCGCGAGGATCACCCGCCGGGGGTGAGCCGCCGGGGCCCGGCACACGGGACCGTGGACGGCGGGAATCCACCCACCGTCCCGTCGGCGGTCCGCGACCGGTCCGCTCGGCCGCGTGATCCGCTCGACCGCGTGAGGAGGAACCATGACGGAATCGCATGGTTCGGCACCGCACACCGGGCCGGAGCCCGGGCCCGGCCGCCCGGCTTCCGCGCCCCCGGGCGACCCCGTGGTACTGCTGGACCGAGTCGGCGCCTCCTGGACCTGGCTCCTCGGCTCGGCCGTCGCGACGCTGATCCCCGGCATCCTGGTCCTGGTCTGGCCGGAGGAGACCCTGCACGTCCTCGCGGTCCTCCTCGGCCTCTACCTGCTGGTCATCGGCGGGTTCCGGTTCGTGTCCGTGTTCGGCCACCGGGAGCAGGGCAGCCGGTTCGCGACGCTGCTGGTCGCGGTGCTGTACGTGCTGGCCGGCGTCCTGTGTCTGCGCAACCCGCTGCAGACCATCGCCGCGCTCTCCCTGATCCTCGGCGTCGTCTGGCTCGTGTCCGGTGTGCTGACCGCGTACACCGCCCTCTCCTCCAGGGACCTGCCGCACCGCGGCTTCGTCCTGTGCGGGGCGGCGATCGGGATCATCGCGGGCATCGTCGTCCTGGCGCTGCCGACCGAGTCGGCCCGTGCCCTGACCCGGCTGCTCGGTCTGTGGATGGTGCTGATCGGCCTGGTCGAACTCGCGGTGGCCTTCGCCTGGCGGGCCGCCCTGCGCCGGGCGGTGTCCGTCGCGCCGCGCGACCCGGCCTCGCCCTACTGAGGAGAGACAGCGGCACGGACGGAGGAGGCCGAGCACCCCGGCCCCGCGCACATCGCCGCCCGCGACTCCTTGAGTTGTGCGGAACGCCGGGCATACTCGTGACTCCCCTGCCCGGGCGCCGACCGGATGATCCGGCCGGCGCCTCGGCGCGTACCCGAATCCGTGGGCCGCCCGATGAGCAGGCTCGTACGGAGCGGACGTAACAAAGGGCATGCCGACATTTCTGGCCAGCAGGCACGACGAGCGCGTGCCGGTGAACAGCGCGGTGGCGCCGCACACGCTCCTCGGGCGGCTGCGGCGGCACAAACGCGCCGTGTTCGTGGTGGCCGTGGCCCTGCTGCTGGTCCAGATGGCCGTCGCCATGGTCAGCACGGCCGTCGAGCAGACCCCGACGATCGACGAGCCCGTGTACGTGGGCACCGCGACGGTCTACGTCCAGCAGCACGACCTGCGGTACAACCCCGAGCATCCGCCACTGGGCAAGCTGATCATCGGGACCGGCCTGCTGTTCGCGCACCCGCACCTCGATCCCGCGTTCGAGGGTGACCAGACCGAGCTCGGGCGGCACGTACTGTACGAGTCCGGCAACGATCCCTGGCGGGTGATGCTGTGGGCGCGGTTGCCGGTGATCGTCCTGACGCTGCTGTCCGGGCTGGTCGTCCTCGCGTTCGCCCGTGAACTCGCGGGCCGTACGGGCGCGCTGGTCGCCCTCGCGCTCTACGCGTTCTCGCCCGACGTGATCGCGCACGGCTCGCTGGCCACGCTCGACGTGCCGGCGTCGGGCTTCCTGCTGACGTCGGTGTGGCTGGTGTGGCGGGCCAGGCGCAGACCGTTCATGTACCTGCCGCTCTCCGCCGTCGCGCTCGGCGCGGCGGTGGCGACCAAGATGAGCATGCTGCCGGCCGTACCGGTGGTGCTGCTCCTCGCGGTGGTGTCCGTGTGGCACGCGGGCCGTGCCGACCCGGGCGCGGCACCGACGGGCGACGCGCGGGCGAAGGCCCGGCTGCTCGGACTCGCCGCAGCGGCCGTCGCCGGGATGGCCCTGGTGGCCGTCGCCGTGGTGTGGGCCACCTATCTGGCCGTCGATCCCCGGCTGCGCTGGACAGCGCCCTCGGACCTCCCGGCCGTGCACGGACTGCGCGCGCTGCTCGTCGACCGTCTGCCCCTGCCGCGGCCCTACCGGGACGGGATGCGGGTCCAGTTCGGCTTCGAGAACGCGACCTGGCAGGGCTTCCTCTTCGGCCGGCTCTACCAGGGGTCTCTCTGGTACTACCTGCCGGCGGCGCTGCTGGTGAAGACCCCGCTCGGCATGATGGCGCTCTGGACGGCCGGATCGCTCACCCTCCTGGCCGTACGCCGGCTGCGCCCCGCGGCCCCGTACGTCCTGGTACCCCCGGCACTGCTGCTGGCCTCGGCGATGACCGGCTCCCGCGATCTCGGCGTGCGCTACGCCCTGTTCGTGCCGGTGTTCCTCGCGGTCGCGGCGGGTTGTGCCGTCGCCGTGCGCGGGCGCAACCCGGATGCGGCGGGCCGGCCGGCGTGGGCGGGAGCCGTGCGCCGACGGTGGCCGGCCCGTGCGCGGACCGGGACGGCGGCGCTGGTCCTGTTCGTGGCCGTCAGCTCGCTGCTGACGTACCCGTACTACCTGCCGTACTCGAACGAGGCGTTCGGCGGCCCGGAGAAGACCTATCTGCGGCTGCACGACTCGAACGTCGACTGGGGCCAGGACCTCGGCCGCCTCGCCGACCGACTGAAGGGGCACTACCCCCACGAGAAGGTGTGGCTCGTCTACAAGGGCGCCGGCGTACCGTCCGCCTACGGCATCCACGCGACCGACCCCCGCACGGTGCCCGCGTCCCACGTGCACGGACTGCTGGTCGTCTCCGACACCGCGATCGACAAGGCCGACGCCCGCTTGAAGACACTGCTGGCTACGAGCAGGCGGGTCGAGGAGGTCGGTCACTCCATGACTGTTTTCCGGAGGGCTTGAGGCGGCGTCAGTCCCCGCCGGCGAATGTGAACACGTTGAACTCCCTGTTGAACTCCCTGGAGGGTGCTCAGGTCTCGGGTGTCAGCAGGTCCAGTACGCGTTCCCAGTCGAAATCCCCTGGCCCGCCGTCCTGTTGGTCTTCGCCGGCGTACGGGTCGCCGAAGCGGACGCCCATGTCGCGGAGTCGATCGACACTGGCCCGGTAGGCGGGGTGGGCAGCCAACGCCTCGTTCACGCACGGCAGTACGGCGATCGGGACGCCGAGTCCGTAGGCCTCGCACAGTGTTCCGAGGGCGAGGGCGTCGGATATGCCGGCCGCCCACTTGTTGACGGCGTTGAAGGTGGCCGGCGCGAGGGCCACCGCGTCCGGCGCGGGGAAGGGGCGAGGGTCGCCCGGGGCGCGCCAGGCGGAGCGGATCGGGCGGCCGGTCAGCCGCTCGACCGCCGCCGCGTCGATGAAGCCGAGCCCCTGGGGTGTGGCGATGGCACCGACCTCCCAGCCCCGCTGCCGCGCCGCGGCGATCAGCGTGCCGACGTCCTCGGCGACGCCCGCCGCGCAGACGACGACGTAGAGGAAGGGTTTTCCGCCGGGTCCGGCAGGTCCGCCGGGTGGGACGGGCCTGCCGGGCCTGCCGGGTTCAGTCGGTTCGCTCACGTGCGAACCCTAGCTAGTGGAGCGGGAAGCCCTGTCCGCGTTCGGACTCGGGGCGCGGGCCGAAGATCCGGCGCTCCGCCTCCTCGATCGGCACGTCGTTGATGGAGGCCTCGCGCCTCGTCATCAGACCGTGCTCGTCGAACTCCCACAGTTCATTGCCGTACGAGCGCCACCACTGGCCGTCGGCGTCCCGCGACTCGTACTGGAAGCGGACCGCGATGCGGTTGCCGTCGAAGGCCCACAGATCCTTGCGCAGGGCGTAGTCGCGTTCCCGGGCCCACTTGCCGGTGAGCAGCTCGACGATCCCGGCACGGCCCGTGACGAAGGTGTCCCGGTTGCGCCAGACCGAGTCCTCGGAATAGGCGAGCGAGACCTTGTGCGGATCACGGGTGTTCCAGGCGTCCTCCGCGGCCTGGACCTTCTGGAGCGCGGTCTCTCGGGTGAAGGGCGGCAGGGGCGGACGGTCGGCCATGAGGACTCCTGGGTGCGAGCGAAAGCGACGGAGAATGCGCGTTCCCCCAAACGATGGAGAACGCACGTTCTCTCCTTCTGGCCGCTAAGGTAGAGAACGAACGTTCTCAGGTCAAGGAGCCCGCCGCATGGACAACACGACCGCCCGGGATCAGGCGGCCCCCTCCCGCAGCCGGGAACAGGCCCTCGCGCTCGCCCGTGAGCAGGCCCTCGACGCCGCGGAGCGGCTGTTCTACGGCCGGGGCGTCCAGGCCGTGGGGATGGACGACATACGCGGCGCATCGGAGGTCTCGCTCAAGCGGCTCTACCAGCTCTTCCCGGCGAAGGAACACCTGGTGGAGGCGTATCTGGAGCGGCGCGACGTCCGCTGGCGCGCGCGGCTGGCGGAACACGTCGACAGCCGGCGGGAACCCGAGCAAAGAATCCTGGCCGTCTTCGACTGGCTGGGCCTGTGGTTCGCCGAGCCGGACTTCCGCGGCTGCGCGTGGATCAACGCGTACGGCGAACTCGGCGCCACGTCGGAGCGGGTGGCCGCGCAGGCCCGTACGCACAAGGCGGCGTTCCGGGCCTATCTGGCCGGGCTGGTGAGCGCGGCGGGGCGCCCCGCCGCGCTCGGCGACCACCTCTTCCTCCTCGCCGAGGGCGCCATGGTCACGGCGGGCATCGACGGGACCGCCGAACCCGCGGCCCAGGCGCGCGCCGCCGCCCAACTCCTTCTGGACGCAGGGAAATAGGGCCGGACCGCAGGGTCAGGCGGTCTGCTCCGTCACCGTGACGGCGCCGACCGGACAGGCCGGTACCACCTCCCGCGGCATCGGGCCACCGTCGCCTTGCGGCCGGTCCGGGAGCAGCGCGCTGAAGCCGTCGTCGTCCTGGGCGAGGACGCCCGGAGCGGCGAGGGCGTACTGACCCGTGCCGGTGCGGACGTCCTTGCCGATCGCGATGCCGACCCCCGTGCTCATGCCGCTCCTCACCAGGTCACGAGGAATGCCGGCATCCCTGGATCGTGAAAATGGGTTGCGCGGCCGATTCCGGTGGCCCGAACATCTGCCCATGTCCACGATCGAAGCCTTCCTGCCGCCGACCTCCGCCACCGTCCGTCCGGCGCGGGTCCAGCAGCAGCCCGGCCGACCGCGGAGGCCCGAGCTTCCCCGGTCGTGACCGCCGCGCTCGTCGCGGGGCTTCTCGCGGGCTACGGCATCGCCATGCCCGTCGGAGCGGTCGCGACCTACCTCGTCTCCCTCACCGCTCGTACGTCCCTGCGGATCGGCGCCTCGGCGGCGCTCGGCGTCGCGACGGCCGACGGGCTGTACGCCCTGGTCGCCGCTCTCGGGGGCACGGCGCTCGCCGCGGCGCTCCAGCCGGTGATGCTCCCGCTGAGCCGGGCCTCCGCGCTGGTCCTCGCCACGCTGGCCGTCCACGGCGCGATCGGCGCGGTCCGCCGGTACCGCGGGCGCCGGCTCCCCGAGCGGACCGGGCAGGACCCCCCGCGCCCCGTCCGCGCCTACGTCGCCCTGCTGGGCATCACCCTCCTCAACCCCACCACCGTCGTCTACTTCGCCGCGCTGGTGCTCGGCAGCCGCACGGCCGAGGCGGTACGCCCGCTGGAGCAGGGGGTGTTCGTGCTCGCCGCGTTCGCCGCGTCCGCGAGCTGGCAGCTCCTGATCGCCGGGGGCGGCGCCCTGCTGGGCCGGACCCTCACGAGCCACCGGGGACGGCTCGTGACAGGGCTCGCGTCGAGCGGCGTGATCATGCTGTTGGCCGTACGCGTCCTGGTGGCCTCGTCATGAAGTCACGGGCCCTGGCCCGGTGCGGCCCCCGTACACCCCACCGGGGGATCGGCCCGGCGCGGGGAGCCACGCGGGCCGCGCGGTACGGAAGAATCGCGTGCGCCCTGGTGTTGAATCGTGCCGAGACACGACCAGCGAGACACGACCAGTCCGATGCGACGATGGGACGGAAGTCATGCCACTTGAGGGCGAGTACGAGCCCAGCCCCACGCAGTGGGTCCGGGACCAGGTGGAGTTGTACGAGAGTTCCGGTGGCACCAAGGGAACGACCCTGATGGACACCGGCCTGCCCGTCATCATCCTCACGACACGCGGCGCGAAGAGCGGCAAGATCCGCAAGACCCCGCTGATGCGCGTCGAGCACGACGGCCGGTACGCCGTGGTCGCCTCGCTCGGCGGCGCGCCCAAGCACCCCGTCTGGTACCACAACGTCAACTCCGACCCGCGCGTCGAGCTCCAGGACGGGGCCGAGCGCAAGGAGTTCACGGCCCGGGAGATCACCGGCGATGAGAAGGACCAGTGGTGGGAGCGCGCCGTCGCCGCGTATCCGCCGTACGCCGACTACCAGAAGAAGACCGACCGGGTGATCCCCGTCTTCGTGCTGGAGCCGGTCGGCTGACCGAGGCGCGCCGCGGATTGCCGCGGCACCGGTGTGCATGAACCGGAGCACGCCGGGCACCCGAATGTCAGGCCCCGCCGCGTTCCCCCGTCGCGGCGGGGCTTCCTGTCGTGGCGGGGTCTCCCGCCGCCACGTCCGCGGTGCGGCCCCCGTCGTCCGGCCCTGCTTCCGCCCGTGCCCCGCCGCGGCCCTCGCCGCCCGCCTCGCACGCCTCGTCCGCCTCGCCCGCGCCGCGATGCTCGCCCGATCGGGCGGCTGCGGCGTCGGTCACGTCGAGGAAGATCTGGTCGGCCGCGGGGAAGGTGTGGGCGACCGAGCGCTTGATACGGACGGCGACCTCCTCGACCTCCTCGCTGTCGAGCCCGGGGACCAGGTCGATCCGGGCGGCCACCAGGGTCGAGTCGAGGCCGAGCTCCATGGTCAGCAGCGCCTCGACGCTGTCGATCTCGGGCTGTGCCTTCAGCAGTTCGCGGATCCGGCCGCTCTGCTCCTCGTCGACCGCCCGGCCGATGAGCTGCTCTCGGGCGTCGCTGCCGAGCCAGAAGGCGATGCACACGAGCAGCAGTCCGATGGCGAAGGAGGCGGAGGCCTCCCACACGACATTGCCGGTGATCATGTGGAGCACCATGCCGACGATCGCGAGACTCACCCCCAGGACCGCGGTGCCGTCCTCGGCGACGACCGTCCGCAGGGCCGGGTCGCGCATGCCGTCGCCACCCTTGCCGCGGATCTGGAAGAGAGCCCGCAGAAGCGAGGCGCCTTCCGCGAGCAGGGACACGCCGAGCACCGCGAGCCCGGTCATATAGCCGCTGAAGGATTCCTCGGCGCCGTTGCGGAGCGCCTCGAAGCCCTGGAAGAAGGAGAAGCAGCCG
Source organism: Streptomyces sp. NPDC059371 (assembly GCF_042751995.1). Lineage (NCBI taxonomy): Bacteria > Bacillati > Actinomycetota > Actinomycetes > Kitasatosporales > Streptomycetaceae > Streptomyces > Streptomyces sp. NPDC059371. The sequence goes on from NZ_JBHYXD010000092.1 coordinate 17,761, forward strand.
CCCATGACGAAGATGCCGACGGCCGCGAGCAGCGACCAGAAGAACCGTTCCTTGCCGTAGCCGAACGGATGCCGACGGTCGGGCGGCCGGCGGCTGCGGCGCAGCGCCGCCAGCAGGAACACCTCGTTCATGCTGTCCGCCACGGAGTGCGCGGCCTCCGAGAGGAGCGCGGGGGATCCCGAGATCAGGCCGCCCACCGCCTTGGCCACGGCGATCAGCAGGTTGGCGCCCAGTGCCACGAGCACGGTGACCCGGGTCCTGGCGTCCGAGCCGTCCGAGCCGGCCTCCGTCCGCCGCTGCTGTCGCCCCTGCCGCCGTGTCGACGGGGCGCGATCCGTCGGTTGCGTCGTCTCTTCACCACTCACACCGGCCGGTTTCCCTCGGGTCTCCACCTCACACCGGGCCGGCCGGGACAATCGGACCGAGGGGTACAAGGGCGGCACCTTGGGCACCCGTACCCGGTGGGAGGAGGCCCGCGCGGGTCGGCGGGTGTCGGAAAGCGGAGAAGGAGTCCCGGGTGTCCAAGAAGCAGAAGAAGCTCACACTGCCCCTGGCGTACAAGCCGATCGGCTTCGTCCTGAGCTGGGCGGGAGGCGCGGTCGCCGGACTCGCCTTCCAGAAGACCTGGATGGCGATACGTCACGAGGAGGACGCTCCCGACGCCCTGGACAAGGACCGCGGCTGGGGCGAGGTTCTGCTGGCGGCCGCCCTCCAGGGCGCGATCTTCGCGGTCGTCCGCAGCGCGGTGGACCGCTCGGGCGCGAAGGCCATCGAACGGTCCACGGGCGTCTGGCCCTCCCCCACCAAGTCAGGCCGCGACTGACCGGCACGCACGCGGCACGGGCCCGGCGACGTCAGTCGGCCGACAGCCACGCGCCGTCGCGCATGAGGTCGCGGCCGGAGAGCTCGTCGGCCTCGCGCCAGGCCTGCACCCGTACGGGAGTGACGCTGAAGTACAGGTAGTGGGTGTCGAGTCCGCGCGGGTCGAAGCCGGTCCTGGCGGCGAACGCGTCACCGGCCCCCTCCGGCAGCTCACCGGCTTCCAGGGTCCGGACCGTGCCGTCGATCATCACCACGTCCCGTGTCGGCCCGAGACCGAGGCGTACGCTGCCGGTCGCCCGCAGGTTGCGGCCCGTGGGACTGGCGGCGGGGGTGGCCAGCAGGACGGTCGTGCCGTCCCAGAGGTAGGACAGCGGTACCAGATACGGCGTTCCTCCGGCGCTGTCGGCGGTGGACACCCAGACGTCGACGTCGGTCTCCAGCCGGTCGAGCGTGTCCTGCCTGCGCTGCTTGCGGGTGCGGGCGGGCGGGTTCATCTGTGGACGGCCTCCTGGTCGACGGCGTACGGGCGGCGCACCTGCGCCGGGAGCGGGCAGGGTTCCCGCACGGATGACGGTGGAGCGGGCCTCAGTGTGACGGGCCGGGCCCGTCCGGGGCGGGTCCCGGCGCGGAATCGCCCGCGGTGAGCTCCGCGAGCCGGGCCGCGGCGGCGCTCAGCAGCATGTCGAGCGCCGTCGGATAGGAACTGTGCCGCATGTCGAGCACGAGATGGCGGGCGGTCGCCGCGATGTTCGGGTGACTGTCGGCGGGCAGCCGGGCGTACGTCGCCCGCCACACGCCTGCCTCGGCGTCGCGAGCGGCGGGCGGCAGGGCGACACTCGCGGCGTCCAGGGCCGCGAACGCGAGCGCCTGGTCGACGAAGGCGTGGTAGATCCGTACGGCTTCGGGATCCGGGAATCCGGCGCCGCGGAGCACCCCGAGGATCCGTTCCACCGCCTGGATCTCGTGGACCCGGCCGGTCACCCGGTAGGAGCTGAGCACGGCGGCCTGCGGATGGGCGAGGGACCCGGTGTGCATGCGCAGGCCGAGGTCCCTGAGGTCGGCGCGCCAGTCCCCCGTGGGGCGCCAGGCGCGCAGCGTGCGGCCGATGAGCTCGTCGGCGATCGCGAGCAGCAGATCGTCCGTGTCACGGAAGTACCGGTACAGGGCGCTGGGGTCGGCGCCGAGGGCGAGGCCGAGGCGCCGGACGGTGAGGGCGTCGGCGCCGTGCTCCTTGAGCAGCCGCAGGGCGGTCTCGACGATCAGTTCCCCGGAGAGGACGACGCCGGTCTTGGTGGGGCGTCTGCGCCGCCGGGCGGCGGGCGGGACGACGCGGTCGTTCGCGGACGTCATGGTGTCTCCCTCCGGTGCGGTGCGCGGAGTCTCCGGTGCGGTGCGCGATCTTTCATGTGCGGTGCGCGGTCTCTCCGGTGCGGTCCTCCTCCGGTGCGGTCCTCCTCCGGTGCCGGAACCTTATGTCAACGGCGTTGACCTGTTAAGGCCCCGGGCAGTTTCATTTCCGCTCATCGGGCCGGAATCAGGCCCCGGGTGCGATCGGAGCAGGCCATGACGCAGAAGCCGTACGGTGTGGATCCCCCGTCCTTGCGCAAGACCCTCGGTGTGCTGGACGGTGTCGCCATCGCCGCCTCCAGCACGGCGGCGACCACCAGCATCGGGATCGGCCTCGGAGTGACGGCGGGGGTCGTCGGGCTGCATCTGCCCGCGATCATGCTGCTGGCCTTCGTGCCGATCCTCGGGATCGCCGGTGCCTTCTCCCGGCTGAACAAGGTCGAACCGAGCGCGGGCAACGGCTATGTGTGGGTGGGCCGTTCGCTCAGCCCCTGGCTGGGTTTCCTGGTCGGCTGGGTGAGCATCGTGGCCACCGTGGCGTTCCTCGCGTACACCACGGCGGTGACCGGCTCGGCGATGATCCAGCTCGCCGGCCAGGCGGGCCTCCACCAGGTGGCGGGGCTGGTGCTCGATCCGGGCTCGACCGCCCAGACCACGGCCGTGGGCGTCGTCGTCCTCGTCGCCGTCACGTTCACCGCGGTGACCGGCGTCAGAACCGCGGCGCGGCTCCAGGCCGGACTGCTGGTCTTCGAGTACGTCGTCCTGCTGGGCTTCTGCGGCTACGGCATCGTGAGCGGTCCGCACCCCTTCAGCCTGAGCTGGTTCGACCCGTTCCAGATCCCGTCGGCGACGGCGCTGGCGCAGGGCCTGCTGCTGTCGGTGTTCTGCTACTGGGGCTTCGAGGCGGCGTTCACCGTGAACGAGGAGGTACGCGATCCGCGGGACGCCTCGCGGGCCGGGACCATCACGCTGGTGACCATGCTGGGGCTGTTCCTGCTCGGCTCGGTGGCCTTCCAGCGGGTGCTGTCCGAGGACGAGCTGGCCGGGCACGGCGCCGAGGGACTGGCCTTCCTCGGGAACCGGCTGGCCGACCAGCCGCTGGCCGCGCTGCCCCTGGTGGCGCTGATGTTCTCGGCGGTCGCCTCGCTGCAGGCCGGGGTGATCCCGACGGCGCGCGGGATGTTCGCGATGAGCCGGGACCGTACGCTCGGGCCCGTGTGGTCCAAGGTCAGCGCCCGGTACGGCACTCCGGCGATGGGCACGCTGCTCATCGGCGCGATGGCCGTGGTCGTCGCCGCGCTCTCCCTGGTGATCCCCCGCCTCGCCGACATGATCATGGCGACGGTCAACGCCGTCGGGATCGTGGTGGCACTGTCGTACGCGCTCATCGCCCTCGCGGCGGCCGCCCGGTTCCGCGGGCTGCTGCGCGAGAACCTGTGGGACGGAATACGCGCGGTCGTCCTGCCCGCCCTGAGCGCCGTGGCGCTGCTCGGCCTCGGCGGCTATCTCGCCTGGTCCTTCTACGACTCGGCCGATCATTTCGAGGTCAGCGCGGACAACGGCTGGTTCCTGCTGCTCACCCCGACCCTCATGATCGTCTCGGGTTTCGTGGCCGGCGCGTGGGCCAAGTGGGTCCGCAGGTCCGCGTACTTCACCACCGGACGGGGAACCGACGCCGACGCGCCCCAGCTCCTGGCCACCCCCAACTGAGCGCTTCCGGCCACACGGACAAGGAAACGGAACCATGCACGCTGACCTTCTCTTCACCGGCGGCCCGGTGTTCACCCCCGAGGGCCGCACCGCCACCGCGGTGGCCGTGACCGGCGATCGGATCACCGCCGTCGGGAACGCCGAGGTCCACGACCTGGCGGGACCGGGCACCGAGGTCGTCGACCTGGCCGGGCGGCTGCTGCTGCCCGGGTTCCAGGACGCGCACGTCCACCCGCTCCCCGCGGGCCTGGAGCTCTCCCAGTGCGATCTCACCGGCGCGAGAACCGCCGAGGACACCCTGGCCGCCGTCCGCGCGTACGCCGAGGCCCACCCCGAGCGGGAGTGGATCACGGGCGGCGGCTGGTCCATGGAGGCCTTCGCGGGCGGCACGCCCACGAAGGAGCTCCTGGACGCGGTCGTACCGGACCGGCCGGTGTATCTGCCGAACCGGGACCATCACGGCGCCTGGGTCAACAGCCGCGCCCTCGAACTCGCCGGCGTCACCCGGGACACGCCCGACCCCGCCGACGGACGCTTCGAGCGGGACGCGTCGGGCGAGCCCACGGGCATGCTGCAGGAGGGGGCCATGCAGTCGGTCGGCCGGCTCACTCCCCCGGCCACGCCGGCCGACCGGCTCGCCGCGCTGCTGCACGCCCAGCGGCATCTGCACGCGCTGGGCATCACCGCCTGGCAGGACGCGATCGTCGGCACCTTCGTAGGCATGGAGGATCCGTCGGAGGCGTACATGACGGCGGCCCGCGACGGTTCGCTGACCGCGCGGGTGGTCGGCGCCCTGTGGTGGGACCGCGCCCGCGGTGCCGAGCAGATCCCCGAACTCGTCGAGCGGCGGGCCGCGTTGGAGCACGGCAGGTTCCGGGCCACCAGCGTGAAAATGATGCTGGACGGGGTCGCGGAGAACGGCACCGCCGCGCTGCTCGATCCCTACCTCGACAAGTGCGGCTGTGCCACGGCGAATCGGGGCAAGAGCTTCATCGACCCGGATCGTCTGCCCGCGTACGTCACCGAGTTGGACGCGCTCGGATTCCAGTGCCACTTCCACGCGCTCGGCGACGGCGCCGTACGCCATGCCCTGGACGCCGTGGAGGCGGCGCGGAAGGCGAACGGGCCGAGCGACACCCGGCCGCATCTGGCGCATCTCCAGGTCGTGCACCCCGACGACGTCCCCCGCTTCGCCGCGCTCGGCGCCACGGCGAACATCCAGCCCCTGTGGGCCGCCCACGAACCGCAGATGGACGAGCTGACCATTCCCTTCCTCGGGCCCGAACGGGCCTCCTGGCAGTACCCGTTCGGATCGCTGCTGCGTTCCGGCGCGCGGCTGGCGGCGGGCAGCGACTGGCCGGTCAGCAGCCCGGACCCGCTCCAGGGCATCCATGTCGCGGTCAACAGGGTGAGCCCGGACGCGCCGGGGCCGGTGTTCCTGCCGGCCGAACGCATCGATCTGACCGCCGCGTTGACGGCGTACACCGCGGGAACGGCGTACGCGAACCACCTCGACGACACCGGGACCGTACGGGCGGGCGGCCTCGCGGATCTCGTCGTCCTGGACCGCGACCCCTTCGCGGGACCGCCGGAGGCGATCAAGGAGACCGGTGTCGCGCTCACCTACGTCGGAGGGGAGCGCGTGTACGCGGCGCCGAACGCCTGAGCCGCCCGACGGTGTTACTTCTTGGACAGTCGTCCAGCTATAGTGGACACCTGTCCAAGAAGTGACGAGACGAATCGGAGCCTGCCGACGATGGAAACGGCCGCGAACGTGCTGGTGGGCCTGGTGGCCGCACTGCACGCGTACATCCTGGTGCTGGAGATGTTCCTGTGGGAGAGGAAGCCGGGGCGGGGACTCCACGGGTTCGACGCGCCGATGGCACGGGCGACGGCGCCGCTCGCCGCGAACCAAGGGCTCTACAACGGATTCCTCGCCGCGGGCCTGGTGTGGGGGCTGATCGCGGCGGACCCGACCGGGCATGACGCACAGGTCTTCTTCCTGAGCTGTGTCGTGGTCGCGGGTGTGTACGGAGCGGTCACCGCGAACCGCCGCATCCTCTTCGCCCAGGCGCTGCCGGGGGCGCTCGCCCTGGCCGCCGTCCTGCTCGCCGGATGACACCCGACGACCCGCGCGCCGCCCGGACCCGCGCGAAGCTGCGGCAGGCACTGCTGGAGGAGTGCGCCGAACACCCGCTGGAGGAGACCGGCGTCGCCGCGCTGGCGCGGCGGGCCGGGGTCGGCCGGGCCACCTTCTACGTGCACTACGCCGACCTGGAGGCGCTGGCCGTCGACGCGTGCGCCGACGTCGTACGGGAGGCCGTGGAGGCGTTGCACGCCTGGCGCGGCCGGCCCGACCCGGTGTCGGCGCCCCCCGCGCTGCGCGCCTTCTTCACCGGACTCGCCCCGCACGCCGGTCTCTACCGCACGCTGCTGAGCCCGGGGGGCGGCGGCCCGCTGGGCCTGGTGCTCCACCGCGACCTGCGGGCCCGCAGCCTGGCCGAGCGCACCCTGGCCGGTGCGCCGGACGCGCCCCTCGTCGCCTCCGCGGTGGCCGCCACCTTCGCGGGCGTCCTCGGTGACTGGCTGCACGGCCTGCTGGAGGGCACCCCGGACACCGTCGCGGACGAGGTCTGGCAGCTCCTCGTCGCCCTGCACGCGAGCAGGTGACGCGCCGGGCCCGTCGGCCCCGGCGCGCACATCACTTGCAGCCGAACCGCGAGCTCGTCGCCGGCCACGCCTCCACCCCGCCGGAGGTCTTCACGTAGGCCGTGGACCTGTCCGGCGTGAGCCAGAGCCGCCAGTCGCCGTAGCGGTAGCCGGTGTCCCGCGCGCCGGCGGGCATGCGGACGTCTCCGTCGTACGCGGCGGTGAGGGACTCGGCCGGGAGGACCCGGTGCGGATCGCGCGCGTACTGGCGGCCGTACCGGCCCAGGTCGAGGAAGTGCGCGCGCTGCCAGTCGCAGTGCTCGGCACCCGCCACACTGGACACCTCGGTGGTCGGCACGCGGTGGCCGTCCCGGTCCGTCCAGATCTCGTATCCATGCGCCTTCGTCCAGCTCGCCGGGAACTCGGAGGGGTCGCAGGACGCGCTGGTCTCCGGGCCCCAGCCCGGGCGCCGCGGCTGGTCCTTCGCGACGACGACGGCGACCTTGGTCCTGCCTCCGACGTCGTACGAGAACAGGACGCGGTCCCCTTCGACGCGCTCCACCCGGTAGCCCTGGTCCGGCAGTTCGGGCTGATAGATATCGAAGTACGCCCTCAGCCCGCCCTCGGGCGTCGACCCGCCGTCACCCTTGCTCCACGCGTCGCCCGCGTCACCCGCCCGGATCGCGCCGTCGCACTCGAGGGCCCGGCCCGCCGCCCCCGAACTCTCCTCCGCGTCCCCGCCGTCCTCCGCCGTGTACGGAAGGTCCAGCGGCCCGGCGTACGGGGCGGTGGGGGCGGTGCCCGTCACCACCACCCCCTCATGCCCGTGCCCGCCGCACCCCGCCGCCGCGAACCCCACCAGCGCCACCACCGCGGCCACGATCCCGCTGCGCGTCCCCACCACAGTTCCTCCACCCGTCGCTCGTGCTCCTACGACGCCGGGGCGGGAAGGTTCGTTCGACGGGCCGGAGCACGGGGGTGCGTGGGCGGTCGCCGGGGGCGCGTGACCCCGTACGGACGGCCCCGCGCGGAGTCAGCGTGTGGTCTGGAAGGTACGGCGGTAGGTCTGCGGCGAGACACCGATCGTCGCCTGGAGGTGCTGGCGCAGCGAGGCGCCCGTCGCGAAGCCGACCTCGCCCGCGATGCGGTCCACGGGGAGGTCGCTGGCCTCCAGCAGATGGCGGGCCCGGGAGAGCCGCTGCTGGATGAGCCAGCGGCCGGGACTGAGGCCCACCTCGTCGTTGAAGCGGCGGGCGAAGGTACGCAGACTCATGCCGGCGTGGGCGGCGAGATCGGTCAGGGTCAGTGGATCGCCGAGGCGCGCGAGTGCCCAGTCGCGGGTGGCGGCGGTGCTCGCCGTCGAGGGTTCGGGGACGGGCTGTTCGATGAACTGGGCCTGGCCGCCCTCGCGCAGCGGCGGGACCACACAGCGCCGGGCCACCTTGTTGGCCAGTTCGCTTCCGTGGTCACGGCGGACGATGTGCAGGCAGATGTCGATGCCGGACGCGGCTCCGGCCGAGGTGAGGATGTCGCCGTCGTCCACGAACAGGACGTCCGGGTCCAGGTCGACCCGCGGGAACAGCCGCCGGAACTCGTCGGCCACATGCCAGTGCGTGGTGGCCGGGCGCCCGTCCAGCAGACCGGCGGCGGCCAGTACGAACGCGCCCGTGCAGATCGAGACGATCCGCGTGCCCGGACGGATGTACGCGAGGGCGGCCGCGACCTCGTCGGGACGGCCGATGGGGAGCGCGGCCGGAGTGACGGCGGCGATCACCACCGTGTCCGCCGTCCGCAGGACCTCCGGACCGTGGCCGACGGTGATGGAGAAGTCGGCGTCGGTACGGACAGGACCTCCGTCGAGCGTGCAGGTCACCACCTCGTAGCGGCCGTCCGCCGCGCCGAGGATGCGGCTGGGCATCCCCAGCTCGAAGGGATAGACGCCGTCCAGCGCCAGGACCGCGACCCGCTCCACGCGCTCCACCGGTTCCCCTCGCTCCCCGCACCCCGCCCGCTCGGCCCGCTCGGCCCGCTCCGCGTCCCGCATCGTCCTGCGCACCGCCTTCCGCACCGTTTTCCGCATGGCACGATCTTATCGAAGGTTGGCAATCATGCCATTTTCTGCCGGGGCGCCTCCGGGCAGGCTGGTTCACCATGAGCACTGTGAACACGATGCGAGCCATCAGCCAGACCGTCCTCGGCGGTCCCGAGGTTCTTGAGGAAGTGACCCTGGAGCGGCCCTCGCCGCGACCGAACGAGATCCTGGTCCGGGTACGGGCCGCGGGCGTCAACCCGACCGACTGGAAGCACCGCGAGTCCGGCGGATTCCTCGGCGAACCCCCCTTCGTCCTGGGCTGGGACGTCTCCGGCGTGGTCGAGGCGACCGGGATCGGCGTCGCCCTCTTCCAGCCCGGGGACGAGGTCTTCGGCATGCTGCCCTACCCCTTCGGCCACGGCTCGCACGCCGAGTACGTGACCGGTCCGGCCCGCGCCTTCACCCACAAGCCGTCGGCGATCGACCACACGCAGGCCGCGGCCCTCCCGCTGGTCTCCCTGACCGCCTGGCAGGCGCTGACCGAGCGGGCCGACGTGCGGCCGGGACAGCGGGTGCTGATCCACGCGGCGGCGGGAGGGGTCGGCCATGTGGCCGTGCAGATCGCGAAGTCCCTCGGCGCGCAGGTGATCGGCACCGCCAGCGCGGGCAAGCACGACTTCCTGCGGTCCATCGGAGTGGACGAGACCGTCGACTACACCAGCGTCGACTTCGCCGAAGCCGTGCGCGACGTCGATGTCGTCCTGGACACCATCGGCGGCGAGACGGGACTGCGCTCGCTGCGCGTCCTGCGCCCCGGTGGCGTGGTCGTCTCCATCCTGCCGGTCGGGTCCGACGCCTTCTACGAGGAGGCCGAACGGCTCGGCGTCCGGGCGGTGCGGATGCTCGTCGACGCCGACCAGACGGGGATGCGGGCGGTCGCGGATCTCGTCGAGAAGGGCGCGCTGCGCGCCACGGTCGCCGAGACCTTCCCGCTCGCCGACGCCGCCAAGGCGCACGCCCTGGGCGACACGGGCCGGACCACCGGGAAGCTCGTGCTGGTGGTCGACTGACGCCCCACGGCCTCGACGCCGTACGGCCTCGACGCCGGGCAGCATCGACGCCGGGCAGCCGGGCGCCCGGCTGCCCGGGAACACATCTGGCCAACTCGCAACGCACAGCGAAGACATATGTCAATCGAACATGCTGGAATTCACCTCGGCGAGGGTAACTTGCAGAGCAGGAAACGGTTTTGCTCCCTTGTCGCCCGGGAGCGGGCCGACAGCCGGCTGGAGGTGATGGCCGCGTGGCGAGCGACTTCGCACCGTGCACCCGGCATCTGCGGATCCACCAGGACCACGGTCATGTGGTGCTGGAGCTGCACGGGGAGATCGACCTGCTCGCCACGACGGAGATCACCCCGATCCTGGACGCGGTGACCTCGGACCCCGCGCCGCAGGTCGTGATCGACCTGCGGCGTGTCGAGTTCTTCGACTGCTCGGGCCTGCGGCTGCTGTACCGCGCCCGGCGCCGCGTCCTCGACCGGGGCGGCCGGCTGCACCTGGTCTGCGCCCATCCGCTGACCCTGCGCATGTTCCGGCTGACGGGGCTCTCGCGGGTCCTGCCGCCGTCGGCCTCGCTGGAGGCGGCGCTGGGCCTCCCGGAGGCGGACTCGGACCCGCCTCGGGCACCGCGGGGTGCCGGATGCTCCGGTGCGTGATCCATCCGTCGGACGGGCCGTCTGTTTCCCTGCTCTGGTGCTCGAAGAAGGCAGGCGTGGTCGGAGGGCGCCGGGGGTGTCGGCGGTGGTGGCGGCGGTCAGCCGCTGGGACGCCTCGAACTTGTTCCCGAGAGGCCCGCGACGCTGCCCGCCGCCGACGAAAGGCGGCCGGAGCCCGTCCGCGACGGGCCGGAACGCTTCACGGTCTGCGGGCGACCGTGCGAGCCTGCGCCCAGCGCTGCCCGCTCGTGCCTGACCTCGGTGCGCGACAGTGCACGCGCCCAGCCGATCGTCCGCGAGGTCGATCCTCTCCGAGGCGGTCAGCACGGCCTGGAGATCGTCAGGGCGGTCACACGGAAAATCCAGGTCCAGGTGGAACCGTCCGGCAAACGCGTCACGGCACGCATCGCTCTGGGAGACGAGTCGGGATCCGGGCAGGCGTGAAGCCCGGGACTCAAGGCGTTCGGGCCGGGTCCGGAACAGGCCGAGCACGCCGACGATTCGTCCCGTGCCCCGAGTGGCAGCCCAGGCGCGGCCGCGATCTCGGTCGCTCTCGACGCGGGTGAACTCCGCTCGCCCGACCACCACTTCGAGAGCCGTCGGGATCGGTACAGGCGTGTGCCCATGACACGCACGAAACGCACCTCCCTCCCGTACGGCCGGCAAGCCCCGAGGTACTCGTTTGACCAGACCCGAGCACGGTCGCCCAGAGGGTGGGCCCGGCACCCTCCGGACCCGGGGCGCTGATCGCTGGGACACAGCGACCAGCGCCGCCCCGTCCGCGAACGACACGTCACAACAACCCGTGCCCCTCACCACCCACCACACGAGCACCGCTGCACCTGCGGCTCCCGATCGCGCCTCAACTCCTGGGCAGAAGGGTCCCGAGCGGGCCGAGGTCGAGATTGAGGTCCTCCGGGCGCACTCCGTGCTGCTCACAGAGTTCCGCCATCCGCTGGTCGAGGAGCATGAGCGTGGTCCCGATCTCATCGACCTGCTCATCACTGAGGTCACCCTGTTCGACACGGCGAATCGCCTGGCGCTCCATCAGCTGTCTGAGCAGTTCGACCAGCGTGAGCACCAGGGCGACCAGATCGCGCCCCATCTGGTCGGAGTCCAGGTCGAGCCGGGAGCCGCTCACAGCGGACCGCCGTCCGCCCAGGGAGCCGGGACGCGCTCATTGACGGACGACAGCAGGGCGTGGAGGGACAGCCGCACCAGGGGGACGTCGGCGATGGCGATGACCAGATCCCCACTGATCACCACGCCGGTCGCCAGGACGCGGTCCAGCAGGTCCACGAGCGGAACGCCGATAGGGCCGCTCAGGGGCCCGGGGGCGTCCCAGGGCACCACGTCGTGTGTCACGGTCTACACCTCGCCGACGAATGAGTAGGGCACCCACGGTCCGGACAGTTCGATGTCCGCTCCGGTGCGTTCCCGCAGTGTCCGTGTCAGCAGGGCCAGTTCGCCGGCGCGGTGTTCGGCCACCAGATAGGTCGCGTTGAGGACCTGGACCCGGCGTTCCCCGGAGGGCTGCGCGTGCGGCCGCAGCCTACGCGAGGCGGTGGCGAGTCCCCGGACTTCGATATCCACCTCTTCCGCGGTCCGCAGGGCCTCGTCCTGGCTCCGCTCGCGGCGTTCCTGCGCGCCCCGCTTGCGGTTCAGGTAGGCGAGGCCGGCTCCGGGCTCCGGGCCCGACCGCTCGCCGGTCACGACCTGCCGGACCGACGTCCGCACCGTGTGATCCAGCGGGCAGGGCGGCACGTAGACCTTCACACCCCATTCGGCATGGCCTGCGATGCGCTTGAGCGCGACATCGAACCGATCCGCCTCTCTGCCGAGTGCCTCTCGCGTCCTGTCCTCACCGTGGTACAGGGTGGCCATCGGCAGGGGAACGGTTGGGCAGCAAGCCGCGACGGCGGCGACGACGTCGTGGTGGGCGCGTGCGTATCGTTCGAGTTCGCGCTGGTCGGACAGACGCGCCTGCCAGACCTCGTCCGTGAAGTCGCCGGCCCGGACGGACTGGACGATCGCCGTCAGCGCCCCCAGAGGCAGCGAGCGTACGGGTGCCTCGTCGGTGACACCCGGCAGCCCGGCCACGACCGAAGGGGCGGGTTTCCGGCAGACAGCGAACACGTAGAGGGTGTCGCCCGAAAGCTCGGGCCCGCGCTCCGTCATGTGCCTCGGTTCTCCTTGTTCTTCGCTGACTCCGGGCGTGGCCGTAGGCCTTCGCTCAGGCTGTCTCTCCGCGTTCTATTTCTCCGCCGTCTCGGATTCGAGTACCTTCTCCGGTGTCTCGGATTCGAGCGCTTTCAGTCGTTCGCGCAAGTCGCGGTTCTCATCCCGCAAGGCATCGCGCGAAGCTCGCGAACTGAGCGCGGGATCGCTTTCCCACCAGTCGATTCCGGCCTTCTTCGCGGTATCCACGGATGCCACGAACAAGCGGAGCCGAATGGTGAGCAGTTCGATGTCGAGGAGATCGATCTTGATGTCCCCGGCGATCACGATTCCCTTGTCCAGGACGCGTTCGAGAATGTCGGCGAGGTTGGTGGTCTGAGGGCCGGACACGGGGTACGAGCCCCCCCGGACGTCGACGTCACGCACGGCCTCGCCTCTGCCCTCTCCTCTTCTTGGGAGCCTCGTCCTCGTCCTCGTCCTCTTCCTCCGTCTCGACCTCGTCTTCAGCCCCCTCTTCGTCCTCCGCTCCCTCGTCCTCGTCCTCGTCCTCGTCCTCGTACGCGTCCTGCGCCCCCTCTTCATCCTCGTCCTCGTAGTCACCCTCCCCGTCCTCGTACGCGTCCTCGGCCCCCTCTGCATCCTCGTCATCACCCGCGGAGTCGGCGCCTTCCTCGGTCTCGCCCTCGGGCTCCTCGCCGCCCTCCGACTCCTCCTGCTCGGCCTCTTCCTCCTCGACGGCGTCGTCGTGGGACACGACGACTTCTCCGTCACGGATTTCGCCGCGCCACCCCTCGGGTTCTTCGTTGGTGAGGGTCACGTATCGCTGGAAGTTCTTGAAGTCCAGACGCATACGGCGTCCCTGCGCCCGCCAGAGGTTGCCCGTCTTCTCGAAAAACCCCGACGGGTAGTACTCCACGACCAGAACGATGCGCGTCAGGGTGGGCCCGAGTTCATGGAAGCTGACCGCGCCACGCGTGGTCCCCTTCGCCCCTTCGGAGGTCCACACGATGCGGTCGTCGGGAATCTGTTCCTGGACGGTCGCCTTGAAGCTGCGCGACGAAGGGCCGACTTTCACCTTCCAGTCGCTCCCGCCCTCATCGTCCTTGGAGACGTCGCGAACGCCCTTGGCGAAGCTGCTGAACTTGTCGTATTGCGTCCAGTAGTCGTAGGTGTCCCGGAGCGGCACGCCGACATCGAGAACCTCGATGATGTTCATGACCTTGCCGCCGCTGGCCTTCCGCTTCCCTTTGCCGCCACCAAAAGCACTCTTGGCCTTATCCACGACGTTGTCCTTGACACCCTTGGCCTTCTCCGACACGAAGGCCTTCAGCGGTGAGTCGCCCTGGAGGACGCGGGAACCGATAGCGGGAAGCGAGCCGCTCTCGGCCGAATCACTGAGCTGCCCGGCGACATCCTTCAGTTTGCCGCCGGCTTTCTCGGCAAGATTCTCCACCTGCGCGGACACGAACTTGGACGCCTCCTCACGGAGCTTGTCCATGCCCGACGTACCCTCTGCCGACTTGTCCGCTTCCTTCTCGGCCATGACTGCCTACCTCCCACGACCAGCGCGCTTGGACGCCGCACGCTTGGATGACGTCGTCTTCGCCGCAGCGGATTTCTTGGCCGGAGCAGTCTTCTTCGCGGCCGTCTTCTTCGCCGCGGTCTTCTTGGCCGGAGCGGTCTTCTTCGCGGCCGTCTTCTTCGCCGTCTTTCCCGCAGCGGTCTTCTTAGCTGGCGGGACCTTCTTCGCCGCCGCCTTGCCGGGAGTGGCCTTCTTCGCCGGCGCGGCCTTCTTCGCCGCCCGAGGCTTCTGTCCGCCGGCGGGGGCGGCCTTCTTGCGCGCAGCGGGAGCGGACGCCTTACCGGATCGATCCGGTCGTGAGGCGCGGCTCCTCCGCGGCTTCGCTTCCGGCTCTTCTTCCGGTTCCTCCTCCGGTTCTTCCTCTTCCTCCTCCTCTTCCTCCTCTTCCTCGTATTCGTCCTCCGGCTCTTCCTCTTCCTCCTCTTCCTCAGGCTGGTCCTCTTCGTACTCGCCCTCCGGCTCCTCTTCCTCTTCCTCTTCCCCCTCCTCGTACTCCGCGTCCTCCTCCGGCGCGTACTCCTCCTCGCCCTCCTCCCCTTCGCCCGGCTTCTCCAGGAGCCGGGCCGTACGCTCGCTGAGGCTGCCCGCGAGCGTGCTCATGCCCCGGTCGGCGGCGGCGGTCATCGCCTTGCGGCCAGCCTCCAGCACTTCTCCTCGCAACTGCTCCTGCAACTCGGCGACCTGCGGGATCTCCCCCAGTCTGCGCATCCCTTCGGCGGCAAGCTGGCGCGGCTCAAGGCCGAAGCGCCTGCCCGCGATATAGGTCGCGATGGACAAGGCCATCCGGCCCTTCTTGGTACGGCCCAGCACATAGCCGCCCACTACCGCAGCCGCGAGAGCCACCTTTTCCTTGTCGTCCATGATCTCGTCACCTTCGATCGTTCGGCGTGGAACAGGTCTGCGCGGCGTGCAGCCGGTCGAGCAGTCGTTCCTCTTCTCGTTCGAACTCCTCCAGGCTGATGTCTCCGTCCTCAAGCTCCCTGTTCAGCAGGGCCAGTTGGGCACGGAGCACCGCTGGGTCGTGCAATTCACGCTCGGCGGCGTCGTTGAGCTTCTCCGCCACCCAGACAACGCCGCGGACCGGCGCGATGGGGAGGGTGAGCAGTCCGGTGATCAGTCCCATCTCAGACTCCAGCGGTTCGGACGGGAGTGCCTTCGGCGGAGACGAAGCTGTAACAGGGCAGCGGGCCCGTGAGACGCAGCTCCACCCGGTCGCGATGCGTGTGGCCGAAGCGCTCTGCCGCACTTCGGAAGGCGTCGCTGTCGCCGCGATCGACGAGGAACGAGGCGTTGAGCACGCATCCCTGAACCTCGGGACCCGAGGCCACCGCGCGGGCCCTGGGCGTGAGTTCGCGCAGAATGCGCCTGCCGGCTTCGGCGGCCCTGCTCTCCAGAGCGGCCGAGACGGCCTCGCCCAGTCGCAGGCTGGCCTCGTATCCGGGCCGTCGGCGCACTTCGTCCCGCAGCCGGCGGACGTTCTTGTCCTCCGTCAGAAGGCTGGCCAGCGCGTCCTTGGCCGGGAGTGCCTTGACGTTGACCTCGACCGCGTCGGAGAGGTGTTCAAGGGCAGCCATGTGCTCCGCCTCGCGGGCCTTCAACTCGCCGCGCACCGCCTCCTCGTCGGATGCGACCACGCCGAACCGCATCGGCAGTACCGACCCCTGCTCCGACAGGAGCAACAGCAGATCCTGGTGAGCGAGCAGATCGCGCCGTCGGGCGCGGAGCTTGGGAGGAGCCTCACTGACGACAGCGGCGACCCGCCCGTGCCGGATCGTCCGCAGCGAGGCTGCCGGGCTGCCCACACCCGTCGCGTCCACCGGCAGCGGCCCTCCCGCCCGGATGAGCGCGTAGACGTACACACCATCGCCGGTCACGGCTCACGCCTCCACGGGTCGTCGTCGGCTGCTACCGCCCCGGGCGGGAGCACGCCGCTTCCTCGGCCGCTCCTGCTCCTCTTCCTCGTCCTCGTCGTGCTCGTCGGAGTCGTCGTCACGGCCGCCCCCGACCGCCTTGCGAACGGTGTCCCCCACGGTTTCCGCGGCCTTGCGAACCTTGCGCTTGCCGATGGACTTGGCGGCACCACCGCTGAGCAGTTCGGGGATGGTGGTGCTGCTGGAGTCCCGCTCCAGGTCCAACCGGTTGCACGCTTCCGCGAAGCGCAGGTACGTGTCGACACTCGCCACCACGATGCGCGCGTCTATCTTGAGGATCTCGATGCCGACCAGGGACACCCGGACGAACACGTCGATCACCATGCCCCGGTCAAGGATGAGTTCGAGCACGTCGTACAACGTGCCGGCGCGCGGTGGGCACGCCACGACCTCGTCGGAGTAGGTGGTCGCAGGCATGGGGGATCCTTCCGGTCGTCGGGCAAACCTGAGTCACTGGTCACTCATCAGCGGACCCCCGCCGATATCGGCGGACCCTGCGGTACCCCATGAGTTCGCCGTCCCGGTCGATCCGCACTTCGTACGAAGCGAGAAGGCTCGTCGTGTCCGGAATCCGCGGCAGCTCGAGAACGTCCACGACGACACACCAGCCGTCCTCCTCGCGCCCCACCGCTGATACGCCCTCCGTGGGATGGCCGATCAAACCCTCCAGGCTCCGGCAGGCAGCACGGGCAGCATGTTCCGCTCCACGCACGGACGGTGTGCGGCGAGCGGTAGTCGTCGAAGACTTCCTGGGGCGTGGCCGGGGCTCTTCTGCCATACATTCAAGTTTGGCCCGTATACGGTTCGACGCACCTTGAGAGGGCCAGTCGAGCGTCCGTGCCCGGCCCCGCGGTCGCCCGCGCCGGGCGTTTCTCCGCCGGAACAGAACCGATCCCGGCAGCCACGGCATATAAGGCGGCTGACGGGATCGGTCAGGCGGGTACCACTCAGGCTTGACGGCGACCTTGGCTTCTCCTTGGCCGAGCGCAGAATATCCCCAAGTCCCGTGTCACCCCTGATTGCAACATCAAACTCGGAACGCAGCAACAGAACCATGGGTCGTCGGCTTCGGGGCCCACCCGCGCTTCGCCAACCGGGGCGCACGGCGGTGAATACAGGTTCACCATTTCCTCGCGACGAATGTGTGGCATCCATGGTTCAGGGCACCCGACGTTCTGAGGAAACGTCACCGAATTTGGATGACGCTTGCACGACTCCGCAGTTTTTCTGTGGACCGGCGAATAATCTCGATGAGGGAGCCGTTTCATGAGTGACAGCATCTGGGGCTACCAGGCGACCACCGGCCACATCGCGGGCGCCGATCTGACCGGGTACAAGGTCGAGGCGACCGACGGCAGTATCGGGAAGGTCGACAAGTACTCGGACGACGTCAGCTCCTCGTACCTCGTCGTCGACACCGGCGTGTGGATCTTCGGGAAGCATGTTCTGCTCCCGGCCGGCACCGTCAAGACGGTCGACCAGGCCGAACGGAAGATCTACGTCGCCCTCACCAAGGACCAGATCAAGGACTCCCCCGAGTTCGACAAGGACAAGCACGTCGGCGACGCCGGTTACCACGAGCAGGTCGGCGGCTACTACGAGAACCACCGCGCCTGACCTCACCGCGCCGCACGCGGAGTGGGGCCGCCCGGAGTGCATCCG
>NZ_JBHYXD010000093.1:0-35191 GCF_042751995.1 Streptomyces sp. NPDC059371
GTGTTCGCCCTGACCGACTGCGGCCGGGACGCCTTCGACCAGTCGTACGACAAGCTCGCCGAGGACGCCCTGCGCTGGATCGCCGAGCGCGGGGTCGAGGCCCAGGTCGCGTACATCGGAGAGCGCGGCGCCCGCATCGTCCTCGTCGGTGAGGACGGCGGCTGGGGCGACCTCGTGGCGACGAGCTACGAGATCGCCGAGAAGGCCGTGGAGAAGGCCGGCGTCACCGTCCACGAGGCGTTCGACGGCGAGTTCGCGGCCAAGGTCAAGACGGGTCCGTACGAGTGGAAGCGCATGGCCGGCATCCAGCTCGGCGGCCGGGCCGACGGCTGACACGTCACCCGTCGCACGGACGGCCGACAATCGTCGGCTGTTCGCACGGGGTGTGCGCGACCAACACCTGACAACCGGCTCAGCCGTTAGGACCTGAAAAGCCACGGTCCATTCGCGGGGAGTCCGGATGATCGAAACGCCGTCCCTGGTGGACCAGTACTGCCACGGCGTACTGCGGACGGAGCTGGGCCTCGGCACGTTCGAGGCCCACCTCGCCAGCACCGAGGGGCCGCCGGCCGCGGGCACCACCTTCTTCGACACCCAGACCGGCTTCGCCGTACGACGCTGGTGCCCGCCCCTGCTCGGACTCGAACCGCACTGCACGCCCGCCCACTATCTGGCCCGGCGCCGCGAGCTCGGTGTCCTGGAGACGGGCCGGAGACTGCTGCGCGGCAGTGGCATCACCACGTATCTCGTCGACACCGGGCTGCCCGGCGATCTGACCGGGCCGGGCGAGATGGCCTCCACGGGAGCCGCCAGGGCACACGAGATCGTCCGTCTGGAGCTCCTCGCCGAACAGGTCGCCGACACCTCGGGAACCGTCGAGGCCTTTCTCGCCAATCTCGCCGAATCCGTCCACGGGGCCGCCGCGACCGCCGTGGCCTTCACCTCCGTGGCGGGCGTGCGGCACGGTCTGGCCCTCGCGCCCGAACCACCCGGACCCGGTGAGGTACGGGGCGCGGCGGGCCGCTGGCTCGCCCGCCGCCGGGTGGGCGGAATGCTCACCGACCCCGTCCTGCTCCGTCATCTGCTGTGGATCGCGGTCGCGTCGGGCCTGCCGCTGCAACTGCACGCGGGGCTCGGTGACCCCGGGCAGCGCATCGACCGCACCGACCCCGTGCTGCTCACCGACTTCGCCCGCGCCACGGCCGGCCTCGGCACCGACCTGGTCCTGCTGCACGGCTATCCGTACCAGCGGCACGCGGCGCACCTCGCCGGGGTCTTCCCGCACGTCTACGCCGACCTGGGCGCCGCCCTGGTGCGCACCGGCGCCCGGTCGGCCGCCGTCCTCGCCGAGATCCTGGAGCTGGCCCCCTTCGGCAAGCTCCTCTTCTCCAGTGGAGCGCGGGGGCTGCCCGAACTCCATGTGATCGGAGCACACCTCTTCCGCGAGGCGCTGGCGCGGGTGCTCGGCAACTGGGTCGCCGATGGGGCCTGGTCACTGGCGGACGCCCAGCGCGTCGCGGCCCTGATCGCGGCGGGCAACGCCCGGCGGGTGTACGGGCTGGACTGAGCGCTAGCGCGCCCGGCGCGTGCGGGTGCTTCCTCAGGGGGGCGCGCGCTGAAGGCGGCCCCCGTACGGGTTACGCGCGGGTGAGGGCCGACGTGGTCGCGGGACCCGGCAGATCCGTCACGGCCTCCGGGCGCTCGCGCAGGGACAGCAGGACGCGCAGCACCCCGATCCACACCAGGCAGGAGCCGAGCATGTGCAGGGCGACCAGGGCCTCGGGCAGGTCGGTGAAGTACTGGACGTAGCCGAGGACGCCCTGGGACAGCAGGATCAGGAACAGGTCGCGGGTGCGCCGCAGGGGACCCTGGGGAGCGTCCACCGCCTTCAGGACGAACCAGAGGGCGAAGGTCAGCGTCACGACGATCCAGGCCAGCACGGCGTGCAGCTTGGCGACGTTCTCCCAGCTCACGGGGATGCGCTCGACCTGGCTGGAGTCACCCGCGTGCGGTCCGGCACCGGTGACGACCGTACCGGCCGCGATCAGCAGGACCGAGGCGGCGACCAGGAACCACACGAGCTGCTGCACCGACTTGCCGACCAGCGGACGCGGTGCCGCGTCGCCCTCGCGGGTGCGCTGCCACATGAGCGCGGCGACGGTGATGAGCGCCGTGGAGAGCAGGAAGTGGGCGGCGACCGTGTACGGGTTGAGGCCGACCAGGACGACGATCCCCCCGAGGATCGCGTTGCTCATGACGATCCAGAACTGGGCCCAGCCGAGCCGGGTGAGGCCGCGCCGCCACGGCTTCCGCGAGCGCGCCGCGATGATCGCCCATCCGACGGCGGCGCACAGCACATACGTCAGCATGCGGTTGCCGAACTCGATGGCGCCGTGGAAGCCCATCTCGCTCGTCGCCGTGAGCGAGTCGTCGGTGCACTTGGGCCAGGTCGGGCAGCCGAGGCCGGAGCTGGTGAGCCGCACGGCACCGCCGGTGACCACGATGACGACCGACATGACGAGCGCGGCGAGAGCCGCGCGCCGCACCGTCCGCGAGGTCGGGGTCCAGTGTTCGGCGATGAAGGCGAGCGGGCTGCGCACCGCGCTGAGGGCGTCGGCTCGGGTCAGGTTCTGCACGCGCACCATCGTAGGGGCCCGCTTGTGCACGCTTTCACGAGGGTCGGCCCCTGGAGGGGACGATTCCGTCACTCCCAGCGGAAGAACCGGCCCGCCGCGCCGAGGCCCACGACCGCCCAGACCGCCAGGATCCCCAGATCGCCCCAGGGCATCTGGGCACCGTGCTGGAGCACCGCACGCAGCCCGTCCGAGAGCGCCGAGATGGGCAGCAGACCGAGCACGTCCTGGACGCCCGCGGGGAACTTGTCCATCGGCACGATCACCCCACCGCCGACCAGGAGCAGCAGGAAGACGAGGTTGGCGGCGGCCAGCGTCGCCTCGGCCTTGAGCGTGCCCGCCATGAGCAGCCCGAGCCCGGAGAAGGCGGCCGTGCCGAGGACCAGCAGGAGCAGTACGGCGAACGGGTTGCCGTGCGGCGACCAGCCCAGCGCGAACGCGATGGCGGTGAGCAGGATCACCTGAAGGACTTCGGTGACCAGGACCGACATCGTCTTCGCGGTCATCAGCCCCCAGCGGGGGAGCGGGGAGGCCGCCAGCCGCTTCAGGACGCCGTAGCGGCGCTCGAAGCCCGTGGCGATGGCCTGGCCGGTGAACGCCGTCGACATCACGGCCAGCGCCAGGATGCCCGGCGTCAGGAAGTCGACCGCCCTGCCCGGACCCGTGTCGATGATGTCGGCCGAGCTGAACAGGACCAGCAGCAGCGTCGGGATCACGACCGTGAGGAGGAGCTGCTCGCCGTTGCGGAGCAGCATCCTCGTCTCCAGCGCGGCCTGCGCGCCGATCATGCGCCGCAACGGGGCGGCGCCCGGCTTCGGGCTGTACGTGCCGGCGGTGGTCACGGAAGCGGCCCCCCGCCGGTCGGCTCCAAGCTGTGCCTGGCTCATGAACGCAGCTCCTTGCCGGTCATTTCCAAGCTGTGCTTTCCCGGGGGGCGACCCCCGGACCCCCGGCCGGGCTCCGGTCGAGCTTGGTTCATGAGCGCAGCTCCTTGCCGGTCAGCTCCAGAAAAACGTCTTCGAGGGTGTGGCGTTCGACCGAGATCTTCTCCGGCATCACGCCGTGCTGGGCGCACCAGGACGTCACGGTCGCCAGCAGTTGCGGATCGACCTCGCCGCCGATCCGGTAGGCCCCGGGCGTCAGCTCGACCGCGGTGCAGTCCGCGGGCAGGGCCTTCAGCAGGGAGGCCACGTCGAGGCCCGGGCGGCCGGTGAAGCGCAGGGTGTTCTCGGCGCCTCCGCGGCACAGCTCCTCGGGGGAGCCCTGGGCGACCACCCGGCCCGCGTCGATGATCGCGACGTCGTCGGCGAGCTGCTCGGCCTCGTCCATGTGGTGCGTGGTGAGGATCACCGAGACACCGTCGGAGCGCAGGTCGCGGACCAGGTCCCAGGTCGCGCGGCGGGCCTGCGGGTCGAGGCCGGCGGTCGGCTCGTCCAGGAAGACCAGCTCGGGGCGGCCGACGACCGCCATGGCGAGCGCGAGGCGCTGCTGCTGGCCGCCCGACAGCCGCCGGTACGTCGTACGGCCGCAGGCCTCCAGGCCGAGCCGCTCGATGAGCGCGTCCACGTCCAGGGGGTGGGCGTGCAGTTTCGCGACATGGCGGAGCATCTCGTCCGCGCGGGCGCCCGAGTAGACGCCGCCGGACTGGAGCATCACGCCGATGCGGGTGTGCAGCTCGCCGGACTGTCTCGCCGGGTCGAGGCCCAGGACGCGCACCGTGCCGGAGTCCGGCTTCCGGTATCCCTCGCAGGTCTCGACCGTGGTCGTCTTGCCCGCGCCGTTGGGTCCGAGTACGGCGGTGATGCCCGCCGCGGCCACCAGGTCGAGGCCGTCCACCGCGGTCTTCGTTCCGTACCGCTTCACCAGGGCCTGGACCTGGACCACGGGCTCGCTTCGCATGAGGAGCAAGTCTAGGGACGTCGCAGCGGCCCGGAACCGCCGGGGGCGGCGGCGGTCTCCACGGCCAGGTCCCGGGGCCGGTGCAACGGCAGCCACCGCTCCGCGTACGCCACCGCGTCGGCCACCGGGAAGAGCCGCGCCCCGGCCGCGCCCACGGTCCCCCGTACGACGGGCCGGTCCCGCTCGAAGTCGGCGCCCAGCTCCTCGAACATCTCGGAGGTGATCGACACCTCCCGCACCGTCTCCCAGCCCGCGGGGGAGGGCCGGCCGACCTCCACGACGGGCGAGGGGATGCGGTATTCCGCCAGGTGGAAGCTGGTGCACGCGTCGTAGCCCGCGCCGAGCAGCAGGACGCGGGCGCCGCCGGCCTCCAGCCGGGCCAGCGGGCTGTGCTCGCCGAGCCGGCAGTCGGCCGCGTGCCCGCCGACGACCGCCTCCGCACCCGGGCCCACCGCCGCGAACGAGGTCTCCGGGTGCGCGCTGCGCAGGGCGCCGGGCCAGTTGCGGACGGTCTCGGGTATCACGCCGACCCCGCGGGAGGGGGTCACACGGGGGTCGTAGGCGGGCATGGTCGCCCGGATGGCCGACCACCACTCCTCGGGAACCGGCGGGCGGCTCCACAGCGCCGGGTCGGAGAGGTCACCGGACTGCGTCGGGACCACCAGGGTGCCCTCCGGGCCGAGCGCGTCGAGCAGTCCCTGCACGACGGCGACGGGGCCGCCGTTGACCCAGCCGAGGGCGCTGAGCGAGGAGTGTGCGAGGAGCGTTTCTCCTGGTCGTACGCCGAGCGTGCGCAGGTCCGCGGCAAGGGTGTCCCGCGTGACGAGAGGGCCGGTCGGAGGGGGTGTCGGCATGGTCCCGGAGTCTCCCCGAGAGACGGTCCGCACGCCACCGAATTGATCGATCAAAGATCGTTTGCCCAGGTCACCTTAGGTATACCTAAGTGATGCAGCGCACCGCCCGCTCCGGAGGGCGCCGCTTGTCAGGCCCTGAGGAATTACGCAACAATGGTGTTGTGAAAAACGTTGGCGAGGCTCGGGAGACCCCCGCGGGGGCCCCGCAGGAGGAACTCGCGACCGGTGAGCGCTCGACGCGCAACCGGGTCGTGCGGTCCATCCTGGACCACGGCCCGTCGACCGTCGCCGACCTAGCGGGCCGACTGGGCCTGACCCATGCCGCCGTGCGCCGCCACCTGGACGCGCTGGTCGCCGACGACGTCGTGGAAGCACGTGAGCAGCGGGTCTACGGAGCGCGTACGCGCGGTCGCCCCGCCAAGGTGTTCGCCCTGACCGACTGCGGCCGGGACGCCTTCGACCAGTCGTACGACAAGCTCGCCGAGGACGCCCTGCGCTGGATCGCCGAGCGCGAGGGCGGGGACGAGGCGATCCTGTCGTTCGCCCGCGCCCGGATCGCCGAGCAGGCCGGGGCGTACCGCGAGGCCATCGAGGCCGCGACCCCCGAGGAACGCACGGAAGCCCTGGCGAAGGCCCTCAGCAAGGACGGGTACGCTGCCACGGCGCGCAGCGCACCGGTCGGCGAGCAGCTCTGCCAGCACCACTGCCCGGTCGCGCATGTCGCCGAGCGGTTCCCGCAGCTCTGCGAGGCGGAGACGGAGTTCTTCTCCCAGCTTCTCGGCACGCATGTCCAGCGACTGGCCACCATCGCCCACGGCGACGGGGTGTGCACGACGTTCATCCCCAAGATTTCGCACGACACTCATAACGCATCCGCAAATACCGCCGGGAGGAACCCCGCATGACGCTCCCCATCGAGGAGACTGCCCACCCTGAGCTCGAGGGTCTGGGCACGTATGAATACGGCTGGGCCGACTCCGACGTGGCCGGTGCCTCCGCCAAGCGCGGCATCAACGAGGGCGTCGTCCGCGACATCTCCGGGAAGAAGAGCGAGCCGGAGTGGATGACCAAGCTCCGTCTCAAGGGCCTGCGCCTCTTCGAGAAGAAGCCCATGCCCAACTGGGGTTCCGACCTGTCGGGCATCGACTTCGACAACATCAAGTACTTCGTGCGTTCCACGGAGAAGCAGGCGGAGTCCTGGGAGGACCTGCCCGAGGACATCAAGAACACGTACGACAGGCTCGGCATCCCCGAGGCGGAGAAGCAGCGCCTCGTCGCCGGTGTCGCGGCCCAGTACGAGTCCGAGGTCGTCTACCACCAGATCCGCGAGGACCTGGAGGAGCAGGGCGTCATCTTCCTGGACACCGACACCGCTCTCAAGCAGCACCCGGAGCTCTTCAAGGAGTACTTCGGCACGGTCATCCCGGTCGGCGACAACAAGTTCGCGTCGCTGAACACCGCGGTGTGGTCCGGCGGCTCCTTCATCTACGTGCCGAAGGGTGTGCACGTCGAGATTCCGCTCCAGGCCTACTTCCGTATCAACACGGAGAACATGGGCCAGTTCGAGCGGACGCTGATCATCGTCGACGAGGACGCCTACGTCCACTACGTCGAGGGCTGCACGGCGCCGATCTACAAGTCGGACTCCCTGCACTCCGCGGTCGTCGAGATCATCGTGAAGAAGGGTGCCCGCTGCCGTTACACGACCATCCAGAACTGGTCGAACAACGTCTACAACCTGGTCACCAAGCGCGCCGTGGCGTACGAGGGCGCGACCATGGAGTGGATCGACGGCAACATCGGCTCCAAGGTCACCATGAAGTACCCGGCCGTCTACCTGATGGGCGAGCACGCCAAGGGCGAGACCCTGTCCATCGCCTTCGCGGGCGAGGGCCAGCACCAGGACGCCGGCTCCAAGATGGTCCACATGGCGCCGAACACGTCCTCGAACATCGTGTCGAAGTCCGTGGCGCGCGGCGGTGGCCGTACGTCCTACCGCGGTCTCGTCGAGATCGGCGAGGGCGCCCACGGCTCCAAGTCGAACGTCCTGTGCGACGCGCTGCTCGTCGACACCATCTCCCGCTCGGACACGTACCCGTACGTGGACGTCCGCGAGGACGACGTGTCCATGGGCCACGAGGCGACCGTCTCCAAGGTCTCCGAGGACCAGCTCTTCTACCTGATGAGCCGTGGTCTGACCGAGTTCGAGGCGATGGCCATGATCGTGCGCGGCTTCGTCGAGCCGATCGCCAAGGAGCTGCCCATGGAGTACGCCCTTGAGCTCAACCGGCTGATCGAGCTGCAGATGGAAGGCGCGGTCGGCTGACATCCGCCCTCCGCACCAGCAGCTAGCGAATTCTGACGTAGGAAGAGAGCAGACCGACAGCCATGGCTGAGGCTCAGAACATCCCCGGCGGCTCGACCACCGCGGGCCAGATCGCGGTGGCCGCCGAGTCGACCGTCGCCACGCGCATGAGCGCGCCCCCCTCCTTCGACGTGGCGGACTTCCCCGTCCCCCACGGCCGCGAGGAGGAGTGGCGGTTCACCCCGCTGGAGCGCCTGCGCGGGCTGCACGACGGCACCGCCGTCGCGACCGGCGAAGGCGTACGGATCGACGTGCACGCCCCCGAGGGCGTCTCCGTCGAGACGGTCGCCCGCGACGACGCGCGGATCGGCAGGGCCGGCACTCCCGTGGACCGTGTCGCCGCCCAGGCCTACTCGGCGTTCGAGAAGGCCGGTGTCATCACCGTCCCCAAGGAGACGGTGCTCACCGAGCCCATCCGGATCGCCGTGCACGGCGAGGGCGGGGTCGCCTACGGCCACCAGGTCATCGAACTGGGAGCCTTCGCCGAGGCCGTCGTCGTCATCGACCACACCGGTGACGCGGTCGTCGCCGCCAACGTCGACTACGTCCTCGGTGACGGCGCCAAGCTGACCGTCGTCTCCGTCCAGGACTGGGACGACACGGCCGTCCACGTCGGCCAGCACAACGCGCTGATCGGCCGCGACGCCACCTTCAAGTCGTTCGTGGTCACCTTCGGCGGCGACCTCGTACGCCTCCACCCGCGTATCGCCTACGCGGGCACCGGCGGCGAGGCCGAGCTGTTCGGCCTGTACTTCACGGACGCCGGCCAGCACCAGGAGCACCGCCTCCTGGTCGACCACAACACCCCGCACTGCAAGTCCAACGTCATGTACAAGGGCGCGCTGCAGGGTGAGGGGGCGCACGCGGTCTGGATCGGCGACGTCCTCATCGAGGCCAAGGCCGAGGGCACGGACACCTACGAGATGAACCGCAACCTGGTTCTGACCGACGGCGCCCGCGTCGACTCCGTGCCGAACCTGGAGATCGAGACCGGTGAGATCGTCGGCGCCGGCCACGCCTCCGCGACCGGCCGCTTCGACGACGAGCAGCTCTTCTACCTGATGGCCCGCGGCATCCCCGCCGACGAGGCCCGCCGTCTGGTGGTCCGCGGCTTCTTCGCCGAACTGGTCCAGCAGATCGGTGTCGACGACATCGAAGAGCGCCTTCTCGTGAAGATCGACGAGGAGCTGGAGGCGTCGCTCTGATGCCCGGCACCTTCGACCGTGACCGATTCGTTCGGGCCTGTGGGCTGAGCGAGCTGGAGGAGAACACCCCGAAGCGGGTGGAACTCGACGGCACGCCGGTCTCGGTCGTGAAGACCGAGGGTGAGGTGTTCGCGATCAACGACATCTGCTCGCACGCGAACGTCTCGCTCTCCGAGGGCGAGGTGGAGGACTGTCAGATCGAATGCTGGCTGCACGGCTCCGCGTTCGACCTCCGCACCGGCAAGCCGTCCGGCCTTCCCGCGACGCGCCCCGTCCCCGTATACCCCGTACAGATCGAAGGGGACGACGTGCTCGTCTCCCTCAACCAGGAGTCCTGAGGAACCCATGGCAACGCTTGAAATCCACGACCTGCACGTCACCGTCGAGGCCGACAACGCCACGAAGGAGATCCTCAAGGGCGTCGACCTGACCGTGAAGCAGGGCGAGACGCACGCCATCATGGGCCCCAACGGCTCCGGCAAGTCGACCCTCGCCTACTCGCTCGCGGGCCACCCGAAGTACACGATCACCGGCGGCACCGTCACCCTCGACGGCGAGGACGTCCTCGAGATGTCCGTCGACGAGCGCGCCCGCGCGGGCCTGTTCCTGGCGATGCAGTACCCGGTCGAGATCCCCGGCGTCTCGGTCTCCAACTTCCTGCGCACCTCCGCCACCGCCGTCCGCGGCGAGGCCCCCAAGCTGCGCACGTGGGTGAAGGAGGTCAGGGAGACCATGGAGCGCCTCTCCATGGACCCGGCCTTCGCCGAGCGCAACGTCAACGAGGGCTTCTCCGGCGGTGAGAAGAAGCGCCACGAGATCCTTCAGCTGGAGCTGCTCAAGCCGAAGATCGCGATCCTCGACGAGACCGACTCCGGCCTGGACGTCGACGCCCTGCGCGTCGTCTCCGAGGGTGTCAACCGCGTCCGCGAGACCGGTGATGTGGGCACCCTGCTCATCACGCACTACACGCGCATCCTGCGCTACATCAAGCCCGACTTCGTGCACGTCTTCTCCGGCGGCCGCATCGTCGAGTCCGGCGGCGCCGAGCTCGCCGACAAGCTGGAGAACGAGGGCTACGAGTCGTACGCAGTCGACGCGAAGGGTGGCGTATCCGCGTGACACAGCTGCCGGGCCTCCTCGACACCGAGGCGATCCGCAAGGACTTCCCCATCCTGGACCGCCAGGTCCACGACGGTAAGAAGCTGGTGTACCTGGACAACGCGGCGACCTCGCAGAAGCCGCGTCAGGTACTGGACGCCCTCAGTGGCTACTACGAGCGCTACAACGCCAACGTCCACCGCGGTGTGCATGTGCTCGCCGAGGAGGCCACGGCGCTGTACGAGGGCGCGCGCGACAAGGTCGCCGCGTTCATCAACGCGCCGAGCCGCGACGAGGTGATCTTCACGAAGAACGCCTCCGAGTCGCTCAACCTCGTGGCCAACATGCTGGGCTGGGCCGACGAGCCCTACCGGGTGGACCACGAGACCGAGATCGTCATCACGGAGATGGAGCACCACTCCAACATCGTCCCGTGGCAGCTGCTCTCGCAGCGCACGGGTGCGAAGCTGAAGTGGTTCGGCCTCACCGACGACGGCCGTCTCGACCTGTCGAACATCGACGAGATCATCACGGAGAAGACGAAGATCGTCTCCTTCGTGCTGGTGTCGAACATCCTGGGCACCGTGAACCCGGTCGAGGCGATAGTGCGCCGCGCCCAGGAGGTCGGCGCCCTGGTCCTGATCGACGCGTCGCAGGCCGCGCCGCACATGCCGCTCGACGTCCAGGCCCTCCAGGCCGACTTCGTGGCCTTCACCGGTCACAAGATGTGCGGTCCGACGGGTATCGGCGTCCTGTGGGGCCGCCAGGAACTCCTGGAGGACCTTCCGCCGTTCCTCGGCGGCGGCGAGATGATCGAGACCGTGTCGATGCACTCGTCGACGTACGCGCCGGCGCCGCACAAGTTCGAGGCGGGCACCCCGCCGATCGCCCAGGCGGTCGGCCTCGGCGCGGCGATCGACTACCTGTCCTCGATCGGCATGGACAAGATCCTCGCCCACGAGCACGCGCTCACCGAGTACGCGGTGAAGCGGCTCGCGGAGGTCCCCGACCTGCGGATCATCGGCCCCACCACGGCCGAGGACCGCGGCGCGGCGATCTCGTTCACGCTGGGCGACATCCACCCGCACGATGTGGGCCAGGTTCTCGACGAGCAGGGCATCGCGGTCCGGGTGGGTCACCACTGCGCCCGTCCGGTCTGCCTGCGCTACGGAATTCCTGCGACCACGCGGGCGTCGTTCTATCTGTACTCCACGCCGTCCGAGATCGACGCTCTGGTCGACGGCCTGGAGCACGTACGGAACTTCTTCGGCTGAGGGGCTGGCTGGGAACGTGCTGTGTTATTCCGGGGGACAACCCCCGGACCCCCGGCCGGAAGGCCATGTAACGGACGCTGGGATGCGAGGTTCGCCGCAGTGAAGCTGGATTCGATGTACCAGGAAGTCATCCTGGACCACTACAAGCACCCGCACGGGCGCGGTCTCCGGGACGGCGACGCCGAGGTGCACCACGTCAATCCCACGTGCGGTGACGAGATCACCCTGCGTGTGAAGTACGACGGCGAGCGTATCGAGGACATCTCGTACGAGGGTCAGGGCTGCTCGATCAGCCAGGCCTCGGCCTCCGTACTGAACGACCTCCTGGTCGGCAAGGACGTGTCCGACGCGCAGAAGATCCAGGAGGCCTTCCTGGAACTGATGCAGTCCAAGGGCCGGATCGAGCCCGACGACGCGATGGAGGAGGTGCTGGAGGACGCGGTCGCGTTCGCCGGTGTCTCCAAGTACCCGGCCCGGGTCAAGTGCGCCCTCCTCAGCTGGATGGCGTGGAAGGACGCGACGGCCCAGGCTCTGGGCGAGAGCGCCGAGAGGAAGACGGCATGAGCGAGAACACTGTGACATCGGACGAGACCGCTGTGACCTCGGACGAGTCCGTGGTCGCGGAGGGCGGGACCACCGCGGCACCGGGCACGGGCCTGACGGCGAAGCCCGCGTCGGAGGAAGAGGTCCGTGAGGCGCTCTACGATGTCGTCGACCCCGAGCTGGGCATCGACGTCGTCAACCTCGGCCTCATCTACGGCATTCACATCGACGACGCCAACATCGCGACGATCGACATGACCCTGACGTCCGCGGCCTGCCCGCTCACCGACGTCATCGAGGACCAGGCCAAGTCCGCCACGGACGGCCTCGTCAACGAGCTGCGCATCAACTGGGTCTGGATGCCGCCGTGGGGCCCGGACAAGATCACGGACGACGGCCGCGAGCAGCTTCGCGCGCTCGGCTTCAACGTCTGATCGCTTGGCTTCGGGGCCTCGGCTCCTGAGCACCTCGCACGGGGCGGCACCTTCGGGTGCCGCCCCGTCGCGTTTCCCTGGGGCGTCCTTGGCTCAGTCAGGCCCAGCCCCATCGGCGTGGGACTCAGGCCCAGCCCCGCACCAGACGGAACGCCGAGTCCTCCCCGTAGAGCCTGTCGCGCTCGTAACGCCCGAGGACGAGCTGGAAGTTGCGGTGGCGCAGGAAACGGCCCGGGTAGTTGACCGCCTCCAGCATGACGGCGTCCGAGCGGGAGGAGGCCCGGGGACAGAACGTGGCGTCCTCCCGGAAGAGGGCGGAGCCGTCGTTGCGGTCGGCGCGCAGGACGAAGTCGCGGTGGCGCAGATAGGAGCCGTCGACGGTGGCGAAGGAGTAGCAGGAGGACTTCGCCAGCCCGGCGACCACCTTGAAGCTGGCGGCGCGCCGGGTCGCGGCCGAGCTGCTCGATCCCACCGGGTCGAGACGGACCTGACCGTCGCTCAGATGCCAGTACCGGTCCGGGTAGTTGACCGCCTGGACGGACTTCAGCCCCGAGGCCGGGCGGGGTGCGGAAGCGGTGCCGGACGCGCCGGGCGTCTTTCCGGTGCCGGGCGAGCCTCCGGAACCCTGGTCCGAAGGTCCCGGGGAAACGGAGTCGCGCGACGCGGAGTCCGGTGAGGCCGAGCGTGAAGTCCCCGCCGAGGACAGCGCGTTCTTGCCCGCCGGGGCGGTGGTCGTCTCCGCGGGGGCCGGGGCGCCGGGAAGGAAGGGGTTCGTCGTGTCGGACGCGGTCCTGTTCTCCGCACCGTTCGACGAGGCGTCGGAGGACCTTGCCTGTACGGAGACCACGGCTATGGCGGCGATGGTGACGGCCAGCGCGAGCCCGGCGGCCAGCCACAGCCGGCGCGCTCCCGGCAGCTTTTCCTCGTCCCCCGCCCGGACCGCCTCCCAGGGTGCCGGGGGCACGGGCACGAGGTCGGCCGACACCGGGTAGGGCGTGCCGCGCGGGGTGGGGCGCCAGGGAACGATCTCCCTGGAGGGGACGGATCCGTCGGGACCGGATCCGGGCGTCACTTCAGGCATGCGCGTTCCTAGATGGGGAGGGCGAGCGCGTGAGGGGGTGAAGCGAGGGGGTGAGGGGCGAGGCGAGGGTGTGAAGGGTGCGGCACACGGAGCGGGCTGTCATGAAGACCCGGTGTGCGGCTGGTGAAACAGTAGTGGAACCGGAGACTGCCGAGCAGCCGTTTCCAGCGGCGATGCAGGTATTTACGTGCGGCTCTTTTCGGGCAATCACCCACAGAGGATGGGTAGTTGGGCCGGGTTGGCGCTCATCCGGTGAGAACCGACGGGCGGTCGGGCGACAGTGTCCGCGGGGGATGGCGGCCCGGATGTGCGCACCGTGCCTGTCGGCAGAGGCTTCGTCGCCGGGGGAGCGTGCCCGCGGGGGTGTCGGCGCCGGTGCCTGCCGGCCGAGCCCTCGTCGCCGGGGGAGACTGCCGTTCATGGCTGTCTCCTTGTACCAACTGGTCATCGACGCCCACGACCTGCCGGCGCTCGCCCGTTTCTGGTGCCGAGTCCTCGACTGGCGCGTGCTGTTCGAGGACGACGACGAGATCGTCATCGGCTCCGACGCGCACGCGCTCCCGGGAATCTGCTTCGTACCGGTCGGTGAGCGCAAGACCGTCAAGAACCGGCTCCACATCGATCTCACGCCGGACGACCGGGCAGCCGAGGTCGAGCGGATCCTCGCCCTCGGGGCGCGCCGGGTCGACGTGGGACAGGGCGAGGACGTCACCTGGACCGTCCTCGCCGACCCCGAGGGCAACGAGTTCTGCGTGCTGCGGCCGAAGAAGTCGCTACTCGACTGAGCCGGGTGTCCCGGGTGTCCCGGGTGCGCCGGGCGCCTCCGTGACGGCGGCCGCGCGCACCAGCACATCCGCCAGGCCTTCCCTGCGGATGCGCTGGTCGATGTACAGCAGGCTGCTCACCAGCGGCATGAACACCAGGGAGAAGAGCTGGACGAAGATGCCCGCGATCGTCGAGAGCACCAGGGAGCGCCCCATGTCGGGCAGGATCCGCGCGTAGAGCTCGGTCACGCTCGCGGGCTCCTGCGCCGACGAGAGGTCGTACGGCTGTGGGGCCGGCATCGCGAACTGGAACGGCACATTGATCACGAGAGAGACGATGAACGTGATCAGGCCGCCCAGCAGCAGGATGCCGAACGTACGCCACCACGCGCCGCGGACCAGTCGCGCCGACCGGCGCATCGCCGTCACCGGGGACGCCCCCTCCAGGACGGCGGCGGCCGGGGCGAAGCTGAACCGGACGAACAGCCAGACCATCAGGGGCACCGCGACCAGCAGGAGCAGAAGGAAGAGGCCGAACGACGCGAACGGATCGTTGCTCGCGGCCGCCATCAGCGCGAACAGCACGATCAGCACGATCATCGGTATCGCCACGGTCAGGCCCAGCAGCAGCGTCACCCCGAGTACGGACGGGGTGCGCGACCAGGCACGCTTCCACACCGTGCCGACGTGGGCCCGGCGCCCGAGCACGGCGTCGTGCAGGGTCGCCGCGGACGAGGCCTGGATGAAGGAACTCGCCACCAGCGAGACCACCATGCCGACCACCCACACGGTGCCGAACGCGATCAGGACGGTGCGCAGATCGGTCCATTCGATGGACCGGGGCGCCGCGAGCATGCGGTCGAGCCGGCTCTTCGTCGAGAGGTAGGCGGCGTATTCGAGGCCCAGCGTCAGGCCCGCCAGGACCACGACGCCCACGAAGGTGAGTCCGAACAGCGGCTTCGCGTAACGGCGCATGGTGCCGAAGGCGCCGCCGAGGATGTGGTCCACGCCGAGCGGGGCCAGCGGGATCACACCCGGCTTGGGCGGTGGCGGAGGCATCCAGCCCCAGCCGCCCGGAGCACCCCAGTACGGCCCCGACGGCCCTGACGGCCCCCACCCAGAACTGTCCGACATGACTCTCGCGCTCCATGTGTCGTTGGGAGTCTGTTCGACTCCGGCCCCCTTGTGATCGCGAACGATATCCGCTGGGGCGCATGGTGCCCATGGCATATCCGGGATCCATGCACGTAAGACGGCGGACACCGGATGCGTACACCCGTACACATCCGGTGCGTTCCATGTGTACAGTCGTACGCATGGGATACGTGCTGCTCGCCGGTGCCATCGCGGCGGAGGTCGGGGCGACGACCGCGATGAAGTACACGGAGGGCTTCAGCAGGCTGTGGCCGTCCCTGGTGACCGTTCTCGGATACGTCGTCGCCTTCGCGCTGCTGGCGCAGACCCTGAAGACCGTGTCGGTCGGCACGGCGTACGCGATCTGGGCCGGCGTCGGCACCGCCGCCATCGCCGTGATCGGCACGCTGTTCCTCGGCGAGGGGCTCACGGCCGCGAAGGCCGGCGGGATCGTGCTGATCATCGGTGGGGTCGTCCTGCTGAACCTGGGCGGGGCGCACTGATGGCCGGGGCGTGCGCGGCGGACGGCGCACGCTGATGGCGCGGCGGTACGACCCCGAGCGGCGGCAGCGGATCATCGACGCGGCGATCCGCGTCGTCGGCGCCCAGGGCATCGCCGGGCTCAGCCACCGCTCCGTCGCGGCCGAGGCCGATGTGCCGCTCGGCTCCACGACGTACCACTTCAAGACCCTCGACGAACTCATGGTCGCCGCCCTGCGCCAGGCGAACGAGGGCTTCGCCAAGGTGCTCGCCGCCCGCGGCACCCTGGAGGACACCCGCGCGGACCTGGCCGCCGAACTCGCCGGACTGATCGGCGAATGGCTGGCCGGCGACCGCACGGGCGTCGAGCTGGAGTACGAGCTGTACCTCGCCGCCCTGCGCAGACCCGCGCTGCGCCCGGTGGCCGCCGAGTGGATCGACAGCCTCGTCGAACCCCTGAGCCACCGCACGGACCCCGTCACCGCACGGGCCCTCGTCGCCCTGCTGGACGGGATCTGCCTCCAGGTACTGCTGACGGGGACGTCGTACGACGAGGGGTACGCGCGGGAGGTGCTGACGCGGGTCCTGGGGAGCGGCGAGGGGGCCGGGGAGGGTTCGGAACGGTGACCGGACGCCCGCGAACCGAGACGCCCCGCGCACCGGTTCGCCCACGCGGCCCCCGTCAAGTTAGGTTGCACCCATGACCGACACGACTGCTTCTCGTACCACCGGCGCCGTCGCCGCCGGGCTCGCCACCCTCACCGCCGACGGCACCGTTCTCGACACCTGGTTCCCCGCCCCCGAACTGTCCGCTGCGACTGCCGAGGGCCCTGGCCCGTCCGGCACCGAGCGGCTGTCCGCCGAGCGGGCCGTGGAACTGCTCGGCGAGGGAGCCGCGCAGGCCATCGGCCCGGACGCCCGCCGTGGCGTCGAGGTGGTCGCGGTCCGTACGGTCATCGCCTCGCTGGACGACAAGCCGCTCGACGCGCACGACGCGTACCTGCGCCTGCACCTCCTCTCACACCGCCTGGTCAAGCCGCACGGCCAGAACCTGGACGGCCTGTTCGGGCTGCTCGCCAACGTCGCCTGGACCTCGCTCGGCCCGGTCGCCGTCGACGACGTCGAGAAGGTCCGGCTGAACGCGCGCGCCGCGGGCCTGCACCTCCAGGTGACCTCCATCGACAAGTTCCCGCGCATGACGGACTACGTCGCGCCCAAGGGCGTCCGCATCGCCGACGCCGACCGGGTCCGCCTCGGCGCGCACCTCGCCGAGGGCACGACCGTCATGCACGAGGGCTTCGTGAACTTCAACGCGGGCACGCTCGGCACCTCCATGGTCGAGGGCCGCATCTCCGCCGGTGTCGTCGTCGGCGACGGTTCGGACATCGGCGGCGGCGCGTCCACCATGGGCACCCTCTCGGGCGGCGGCAACGTCCGCATCACCATCGGCGAGCGCTGCCTCGTCGGCGCGGAGGCGGGCGTCGGCATCGCTCTCGGCGACGAGTGCGTCGTCGAGGCCGGGCTGTACGTCACCGCCGGCACGCGCGTGACGATGCCCGACGGCGAGATCGTCAAGGCCCGTGACCTGTCCGGCGCTTCGAACATCCTGTTCCGCCGCAACTCGGTCACCGGCACGGTCGAGGCCCGCCCGAACAACGCGGTCTGGGGCGGCCTGAACGAAATCCTGCACAGTCACAACTGATCATGCGCGGCCGGGACTCGTGGCCGCCGGATCCTTGAACTCCCTGGCCTGCTGCCGAGTTGTCGGCAGCAGGCCGGTGTCGTCTACGGGCGAGCGCCCTTCAGACGGGACGCGAACTCCCTCAGCGCCTCGAAGTCGGGTTCGCTCAGGCCGACGCGGGGGTTCACGTTGCGCAGGAGGGCGGGGGCCGGGTGGTGGGCGGCTACGAAGCGCTCGTCGGGCGGGGACTGTTCGTCGTCCACCCAGGCGAACGGGCGGCCCTCGGCGTAGGACACGATGCGTTCCGTCTTCCAGTGGACGCCGTCGGGGCGCTCGGTGAAGAGGGCGCCGGTGAAGTCGACCCAGGGAAGTTCGGGCAGGCCGATCACCGGGGCGATCCAGCGGTTGGCGGCGTCCATCCACGTGGTGGCCCAGCACAGGTCGTAGCCGAGGGCGAGGAGGGCGCGGCCGTGGTCGGGGTGGAGCCAGACCCGCAGCGGCCGTCCGGGATGCAGCGCCACGCGGATCGTCGTGTACCCCGCGGGCCGGCGTTCCCTCTGGGCCGCGTACGGATTCAGCGGGCCGTCGACGTCGAGGAACAGCAGCGGTCGGCTCATCGGGTCACCGTAGAGGACACCCTGTGGCGGGGCGGGCGTAATTTTCTCGGCCCGGAGGCATAGCGGGGAGTCGCGGCGCGCGTCACCAGGGGCACAGGGGTGGGTCACAAGGGGCCACCGGGGACGAGAAGGTGACGATGGATGCCGAAGCGGATGAGACCTTCCGGGATTTCGTGGCGAACAGGTCGTCCGCGCTGCTGAAGACGGCGGTGCTCCTCAGCGGGGGAGACCGGCACGCCGCCGAGGACCTGCTGCAGAACGCGTTGATCAAGGTGGCGGGCCGCTGGAACCGGATCGACGAACCCGAGGCGTACGTACGGCGGATCCTGTACCGGCAGCAGGTGAGCCGCTGGCGGCTGAAGTGGCCGCGACGGGAACTGAGCGTCGCCGAACCGCCCGAGACGTCCGGCCCCGCGGCCCCCGCCACGGACGCCTCGGCGGCCGCCGAACTGCGGGTCGTCATGCGAGGCGCGCTGGCCCGGCTCACCGCGCGGCAGCGCACCGTGCTCGTACTGCGCTACTTCGAGGACCTGCCCGAGGCCGAGGTGGCCCGGTTCCTCGGCTGCTCCGTCGGAACCGTGCGCTCCACGACCCATCGCTCGCTCGCCCGGCTGCGGACACTCGCCCCCGAACTGGCCGCGCTCGGCCCGGGGGACGAGCCGCAGCCGCCGGCCCGTGACTTCTCGCCCGTGGAGGTACACCGGTGAACGTCGAAGAACTTCTGCGCGACACACTCCGGGAGCAGGCCGAGGACGACCCGCGCACACCGCCGGGGTTCGCCGACCGGGTGTTCGCCGTCCGCCGGCGCCGGCGGACCCGGCGCATCGCGTCCGTCGCGGTCGCCGCGGCCGCGGTGCTCACCGCCGCGATCGCGGTACCGGGCCTGGACTCCGGCGGGCAGGACGTACGGCCCTCGGGCGGGGTGGACCCCAAGCCGACCGCCACGCACCCGGCGCCCTCGGCGCACCCGGCGCAGTCACCGGTGCACTCGCTGGTCGCGGCCGGGAGAACGGCGCTGGCCGCGTACTACACCCAGACGACCGACTGGCAGAGCGTCCACGACGGCATCCACAGGGGCATCAGTGTGCGCACGTACCGGCTGCTCGACCCGAAGTCCGGCCACTACGAGAAGGACACCCGGTGGTCGTGGGTCGCCGTGGCCCCCGGCTTGCGGACCGCCGCCGTACTGGAGCGGCACCTGCCCGCGACCCGGATCGGACTGCTCGACCTCGCGAGCGGCAAGGTCGAACGGTGGATCCCGGTCGACCACCCGGTGGGCGGCCTGGAGTTCTCGCACGACGGCACGAGACTCGTGGCGACGACGTACAGCGCGAATCCCGACAAGCGCGTCAAGATGGACGACATCGACAGGATTCCCGTATCGCTGAAGTCCTCCCGCACCGGCTTCTATGTCTTCGACGTGTTGTCGGGGAAGGGCTCCTGGGCCGAGGTGGGGGTGCAACGGGACGACCAGGGCAACGAGATCAACCTTCGCCAGGACTTCGGGTTCTGCCGCGACGGGAGGACCATCACGGGCCGGCAGTCGATCACCCCCGGAGATCGCTTCTACGACGTGTCCGGCCGGGAGGTGAGCGTGCCCCCCGCGGAGCGGTACCGCACCTGGTTCGTCAAGGCCGGCCTGTCGCCCGACGGCACCAAGATGGCCGGGGACTTCGCGGGCGAGAAGTGGCACACCTCTTCCTGGATCCTCGACCCGCGCACCGGCAAGCACCTGGCAGAGGTCCACGGCCAGCAGCTCCTCGCCTGGGCCGACGACAAGTCCTTGATCGCCTGGGACATCGCCAAGGGCGAGAAGAACGAGTTCCACAATCGACTGGTGCTGGTCACCATCGGCAGTGACAAAGAGGTGCCGCTCAGCGGCTTCCTCAAGGGCACCGACGGCTCGGCGGGGCGCTGGGAGCCCCTCTTCGCCGAGCGCTGAGGCCCGCAGACGATCGGCTAGGCCACGGCGAAACCGTCCGTGACCTCGGCGAGTACCGCCCGCAGCCCGTCGGCCGTCTCCCGGCCGGCGGGCCGCAGCGG
Source organism: Streptomyces sp. NPDC059371 (assembly GCF_042751995.1). Classification (NCBI taxonomy): domain Bacteria; kingdom Bacillati; phylum Actinomycetota; class Actinomycetes; order Kitasatosporales; family Streptomycetaceae; genus Streptomyces; species Streptomyces sp. NPDC059371. The sequence goes on from NZ_JBHYXD010000093.1 coordinate 20,106, forward strand.
TGCCCGGACCGGGCCCGCCGGCAGCCCGAGCGCGGCCAGCAGCGCCTTCGCGGTGACGGTGCCGGGCAGGCCCGCCGCCATCATCGCCTCGATCAGCGGCATGGCCCGCCGCATCAGCCCGGCCGCCCCCGCCGTGTCGCCGCCGTCGAACGCGTCGAGCACGGCCCGCATCAGGCCCGGCACGACGTTCGCCACCGTGCTGACATACCCGGCCGCCCCGATCGCGTACAGCGCGAGGACGTACTCGTCGCAGCCCGCGTAGTACGCCAACTCCGTGCGGGCCAGCACCTTTTGCGTGCCGAGCAGGTCGTACGCGCAGTCCTTCACCGCCACGATCCTCGGATGCCCCGCGAGCCGGATCATCGTCTCCGGCTCGATCCGCGTCCCGGTGCGCCCCGGGATGTCGTACAGCATGAGCGGCAGCCCCGAGGCGTCCGCGATCTCCCGGAAGTACGCCTCGACCGCGTCCTGCGGAGGCCTGCTGTAGTACGGCGCGACCACCAACAGCCCGTCCGCCCCGGCCTTTTCGGCGTCCACGGCCAGTTCCGCGGTGTGCCGCGTGTCGGCCGTCCCGACCCCCGCCACGATGGACACGTGGTCGCCCACGGCCTCCCGCACCGCCCGCACCAGCGTGGCCTTCTCGGCGTCCGACGTGGTCGGCGACTCGCCCGTCGTCCCGGAGAGCACCAGCCCGTCGCAGCCCTCGGCCACCAGCAGGGCGGCGAGCCGCTGCGCGCCGTCGGCGTCCAGCGTGCCCGCCCGCGTGAACGGTGTGACCATCGCGCACAGGGCGCGGCCGAAGGGGGGAGCGGGCCGTGCCGGGTGCCGGGCGTCGGGGCGGGGTGCGCCGGCCGGGGCGGGGGAGACGGCGGTCGCGGGAGCGGTCCTCGGAACGGTCATGAACGTAGTGTCGGCCACTCCATTGTGAAGCTCCACTTAAATCTTCTACGAGATATCGTCAACGAGTGCTACATGGTTCAGGTGTGGGGATGGACGAGGCACTGATGCCAAACCGGGGCGTCATGGGTCACCATGGCCTGAACGGCAGTCGTCGGCACAGCGGGAGGCGTCATGAGGCTCGGCAAGGCACTCGCCACCGGAGTGGGGGAAGAACAGGTCCACCCCCACGAGGACACCTCCGGGACCCCCGAACTCCCCGGCCTGGTCGAGGAGTCGGAGGCCGCCCTGCCCGAAGAGGTTCCGGCCGGGCGATGAGACTGCGGCTCCCCGAGGAACGCCCGACGGAGCCGCCGACCGGATACAAGATCGCCCACCCGGTGCTGTCCCAGGACGGCACCCGGGCCGGGTTCACCGGCGTATCGCTGGGCGGCGCGCTGCCGTACGGAGTACTGGACGACGCGCGCTGTGTCTACGGACGGCGGCACCGCGCCCCGCACCGCCGTTGCGACTGCGGCTTCCACTGCGTGCACGAGTCCGCCGTCGCCGAGGCGATGCTGTGCACCGCCGAACACCGGGCCGCCGTTCTCCTCGAAGTGTCCGTCCTCGGGGCCTACATCCGCTTCGAGCGGGGTTTCCGCTACGCCCGCCAGCGGGTGCGCGGTGCCGCCGTCGGCCCCTGCGGCTGCGGCGCCGCGGCCGCGGCACTGGCGGACGCGGGCTGGGGACGGCCGGGCTGGCGCGCCCTGAGCGCCGCGTGCGCCGGCTGCGTACGCGGTCGTGCGTCGCTCTCGCTCGCCTCCTTCGCGCGGCTGGCCGGTGAGGGTCTGCGGGTCCGGGCCACCGGCGGTCCCGTGGCCGGCGTCGAAGGCCCCGGCGGTGCCACGGCCGGTCCGGGGGATGCCACGGCCTCTCCCGGGGATGTCACGGCCTCGCTCGGGGATGCGGCGGCCTCTCTCGGGGTGTCCGAGCTGGTCGCGGAGGCCGCGCTGCTCCAGGCCCGACTCGACTGGTTCCAGAGCCAGTTGGGCCGGTTGCGGGACAGCGGAGCCCAGGGGTAGCGCGGGCCGGTCCGGGTAGTCGAGGGAGCCGGAGGGGAATGACGCGGCGGCGGACCGGACGCCGGCCCGCCGCCACGTCGTACGCACGCCGCCGCCCCCTCCCTCACACCCGCTCGCCGGTGTCTCGACCGGCCTTCGCTCCCGTGGGCGTGATCCCCGACTCCACCTTCTCCCGCGCCGCCCGCAACGCCCGCAGACGCGGGGGCCACTTGCGGGTGTCGCGCGGTTCGACGTAGGGCTCCTCGGTCGGGGGCCGGCCCTCGGTGATGGCGCGCTGGCGGGCCAGCTCCGCGTCGAACTCCAGGCCCAGCAGGATGGCCAGGTTGGTGAGCCACAGCCAGACGAGGAAGACGATGGCGCCCGCGAGCGTGCCGTACGTCTTGTTGTACGAGCCGTAACCGGCGGCGTAGACGGCGAATCCCGCGGACGCGGCCAGCCAGACCAGGGTGGCGAGGACGCTGCCCGCACTGAACCAGCGGAAGCCGCGGCCGGAGACGTTGGGGGCCGCCCAGTACAGCAGCCCGATCATCAGCTCGACGAGCACCAGCAGGACGGGCCACTTGACGATCGACCACGCGGTGATCGCCGCGTCCCCGAGCCCGAAGGCGGTTCCGGCGCGTTCGGCCAGCGGACCGGTGAACACCACGATGATCGCGCTCCCGGTGAGGAGCAGCATCAGTGTGACGGTGAGCGCCAGCCTCAGCGGCGTGGTCTTCCAGACCGGACGGCCCTCCGGCAGGTCGTACACCGCGTTGGACGCACGGATGAACGCGCCGACGTACCCGGACGCGGACCACAGCGCGGCGAGCAGCCCGACGATCGCCAGCACACCGCCGGTACCGCCGCTGTGGCCCAGTTGCGTCACCGAGTCACGCAGGATGTCGCGGGCCGGGCCCGGCGCCAGGTCTCCCACGTTGTCGAGGAGCCGGTCCGTGACGCGCCGGCCCATGACACCCAGCAGGGAGACCACCACCAGCAGCGCTGGGAACAGGGACAGCACGCCGTAGTAGGTCAACGCCGCGGCTCGGTCGGCGAGTTCGTCGTCACGGAACTCCTTCACCGTGCGCCAGGTCACGGCCCACCACGCTCGCGCGGGCAGCTTGACGCGGCCGCCCTTCCCGGCGGACCCCTCCGTGCCGGTGCCGGTGCCGGTGCCGGTGCCGGTGCCCGCGTCCGCGTCCGTGTCCGCGTCCGTGTCCGCGTCCGCCTTCGCGTCCGTGTCCGGAAGAGCTCGCTGCTTCGATTCCGGTCGCTTCTCGTCCATGCCCGCCGTGTTGCCCGAATCCCGCTCCTGAAGCCCGCCGGGAGCGCCCCGGTCGCCCCGGAACACAGGCCGGGCGAAACTCCCGCCCCCCCGGAACACCGCCCCGCGACCCACCGACGATTGGAGTCGTCTGGACAAGAAAAGTTTTCGGTGGGAGCCTGGAGTCATGTTGGACGTGACCGTGATCGAGGACGCCGAGGCCGCCGCCGTGTCGCTGGACCCCATACGGGCCCGGCTGCTCGCCGAGCTGGCCACCGGACCGGCGTCGGCCGCCATGCTGGCCGGCAAGGTCGGCCTGCCCCGGCAGAAGGTGAACTATCACCTCAAGACACTGGAGCGGCACGGCCTGGTCGAGCTGGCGGGCGAGCGCCGCAAGGGGAACGTCACCGAGCGGATGATGCGCGCGACGGCGGCGTCGTACGTCATCTCTCCGCTGGCGCTGGCCGCCGTACAGCCCGATCCTGACCGTTTCCGGGACCAGTTGTCCGCCCGCTGGCTCCTCGCGCTCGGTGCCCGGCTCGTCCGGGACGTCGGTTCCCTCGTCACCGGGGCGGCGAAGGCACGTAAGCGGCTGGCGACGTACGCGCTCGACGGCGAGGTGACCTTCGCGTCGGCGGCCGACCGGGCCGCGTTCATCGAGGAGCTGACGGCCGGGGTGAGCGCGCTCATCCGCAAGTACCACGACGGGGACGCGGAGGCCGGGCGTCCGCACCGGATCGTCGTCGCCGTCCATCCCACGGTCAGACCCGAAACCGTGACGCGGACGGAATCCGAAGCCGTGACGCGGACGGAACCCGAAACCGTGGCACAGACCGGAGCCGGAGCCGGAGCCGACGCCGGACCCGAAGCCGGACCCGAAGACGGAGCCGGAGTCGAGTCCGGACCCGAAGCCTTGGAAGCCCCCGCGGGCCCCGAAGCCACCCACTGATCATTCAGGAGTCATCATCATGCCCAAGGAATTCGAGGTCGCCCGCGAGTACGAGGTCGACGTCCCGCCCGGCCAGGTGTGGGACGCGATCACCAAAGGCTGCGGCGGCTGGCTGTGGCCCATGGAGTACGAGTCCCGCGAGGGCGGGGCGGGACCCTTCGGCAGCACCATCACCACCTGGGACCCGCCGCACCGGCTGACCGTGCGCACCGAGGACGTCGGGTTCCCGACGCAGAGCCTCAACCAGATCGACCACACGATCGAGGCCCGCGGCGACGGCCGGAGTTCCTGGGTCCGGTACGTGCACAGCGGCATCTTCACCGACGACTGGGACAACCAGTACGACGGAGCCGACAAGCACACCGACTTCTATCTGCACACCCTGCGCGAGTACGTGACCCACTTCGCGGGCCGCCCGGTGGCCTTCGCGACCTTCGACGGGCCCGGCGTGTCCGCGACCTCCGACGCCTTCGCTGCCGTCGGAACGGCGCTCGGCCTCCCGGACGGCACCGCCGAGGGCGCGCGGGTGCGGGCGAAGGGGCCCGGTGGCGATGACTTCGACGCCGTGCTCGACTACCGCAACCCGTACTTCATCGGGCTGCGCACCGACGGCGCGCTCATCCGCTTCTTCGGGCGGGGCCGCTGGGGCGCGCCGGTCGGCATGAGCGTCCACGACTTCGCGCCCGGCGCCGACGCCAAGGCGAACGAGACCGCCTGGAAGGGCTGGCTCGACGAGGTCTTCGCGAGCTGAGCCGACGCGGCCGGAAAGCCGCGCCCGGCAAGCGGAAGCGGACTCCCCGAGCAGGCGAAGAGCCCGGCCCCCCGGACGACGGGGCCGGGCTCTCGCGTACCGGAGCGGCTACGGACCGATGGCCGGAACGGCTACGGACCGAATGCCGGAGCGACTACGGACGGAACCGCAGTACCTGCGGGTCGTGGTCGCTGATCTGGTCGGAGAACTCCGAGTTGATGTGCACGCTGTCGTACTCCAGGTCGCAGCCCTTGCGGATCGAGGGGCTGACCAGGATCTGGTCGAGGACCTGGGCGTTGCCCTGGTAGTCGTACGTGTAACGCTGGCTCTTCGGCAGTGACTTGATCGCCGACCAGAGTTCGCCGTCGCCCTCCAGGATCTTGGCCGTGTCGGAGAACTCGAAGTCGTTGATGTCGCCGAGCGCGATGACGTCGGCGTTCTTCTGCGTCTTCAGGACCTCGTCGACGAACGCGTTCACCAGGGTCGCCTGGGCGTGCCGCTGGACCTCGGAGCTGCGCGTCGGGGGCTGGTACTGCGCGGTCAGTCCCTGGTCACCGCCCTTGGAGTTGAGGTGGTTGGCGACCACGAACACCGTGTGGCCGCGGAAGACGAACTCGCCCGCGAGCGGCTTGCGGCTGCTCTTCCAGGCCGCGTTCGCCGGGTCGATGCGGCCGGGGGACGCGGTGAGCTGCGCCTTGCCGTGCACCTTCGTGACACCGACAGGGGTCGCCGAGTCGCCGCCCGCGCGGTCGGTGAACGAGACCCGCTCGGGGTTGAAGAGGAAGACCTGGCGGATGTTGCCGCCGGGCTCGCCGCCGTCCTGGTCGTTGACCGGGTCGATGGAGCGCCAGTCGTACTTCGGGCCGCCCGCCGCGACGATCGCGTCGATCAGTTTGTTCACCGTCACGTCGGCGGCGACCGTGCCGTCGTCCGTCGCGCCGTTGTTGTCCTGGATCTCCTCCAGGGACACGATGTCGGGCGAGTTCAGGTTGTTCACGATCGCGGACGCGTGGGCGGCGAACGTGGCGTCGCCCGGGTCCAGGTTCTCGACGTTGTACGTCGCCACGGCCAGCTCGCCGCGCGACTGCTTGCGGGTGGTCTCGCGCTCCAGGCCGCCCTTCTGGAGGGTGCCGAGCTGGTTCGCGACGAGGGTGTAGCCGCCGAACTGGTTGTAGTCGAGCGGACCCGCTGTGATGCCGGTGAGCTTGTCGCCGACGTTCGCGGTCGGGAAGTCGGCGGTCGCGCCGAGGGACTGGATCTGTATCCGTCCGGTGTTCTGCGAGGTGTACGAGCCGTACACCGTGCCGCCGCGGCGGGTGGCGTTCTCGTGCGGCTTCACCGTGACCCACAGCTCGGTGTACGGGTCGGTGGCGGTCACCACGCGGGTGTTCGCGACCTGGACGTTCATGCCCTCGAGGGACTCGTAGTAGTCCAGGGCGTACTGCGACGGCTCCAGGGTGACGGCGTTGACCGAACCACCCGCGGCGGTGTCGCCGGCGGGGGCGTAGTCGTCCGGCACGGACCGGGCGTCGACGACCGTCGCGGCCGGGACGGGGTTGCCGCTGGAGACGACGGCGACCGTCGGCTTGGTCACCTCGGTGACCGACTGGTTGCCGGTGGAGACGCCGCCCGGGACGTACTCCGAGACCGTGCCCGTCACCGTGACCGAGTCGCCGACGGCGACCTTGGGGGCGGAACTGGTGAAGACGAAGACGCCCTCACTGGTGGCCGGGTCGGCGTCCGGCGTGGGGTCCTGGTACCAGAACCCCTTGGACGAACCGTACGTCCGCACGCCGGTGACGACGCCGGGCACGTCGGTGACCTTCGTACCCGCGAGGGGGGAGGTCCGGGTGGTGCCCTGGATGTCGTGGATGTGGACGGTGTCCGCCTGGGCCGGTGTGGTGAGCACAACGGCGGAGACGGTGGAACAGACCGCGGCGACGGTCAGCGCGCCGATGCGCGCGGTTCTCTTGCTCGGCAAGGGAATCCCTCCGGGGACGTTCGTGAGCGCCGGGACGAGGGTGGACTGGTGGGGGGAGCGCGACCTGCTTGCGGGCCAGTGACGCGCGTAGAAGCGTTTGGCCGTACGGCCGTTGAACTTCTACGCGCGTCAATCTCGTGTGTGACGGGGGGAGTTGTCAAGGTTTCGACGGTGTACGAGACCTGTCGGACACATGAACCGGGCGGCATGGGTGGAAATCCGTCTAGGCTGAGCAGTTGGCACGGATCCCCCGGGCCGCCTCCGGGCTCTCGGGCCCGCCGGTGTCCGGCGGGACACGGCGCCCGTCGTGGACCCGGTCGGACCGCTTGCCTGCCCGTCCCTGATCGTCGTGGTTGTTCGGAGGAGAACTCAGCCGATGTCAGACAGCTCTTCCCTGCCGCCGGTGCGGCTGCACTCCGAGGCGCAGCTCGCGCGCGACGCGCTCGCCGCGCCGCTGCTCTCCCGCGCCGCACGGCTGGCCCGCTGGGCAGGCCCCGCCACCCGGGTCGGCGCCGGGGGCGAACTCGTCGAGGAACAGCTTCCCGAGGCGGCCGGCGTCCTCGGCCTGGCCGGCGACGAAGCGGCCGCGCTGGCCGGTGAGGCCTGGCGGGTGGCCGTCGACACCGGGCTCGTCGAGATCGTGGACGAGGAGGAGGGCACCGTCACCACGGGCGAGGAGCTCGCCCGGCTCACCTCCGGCGCCCCGCAGGACGTCCTCGGCTTCTGGCTCGGCGCCCTCGACGTCGTGCTGGCCGACGCGAGCGTGCCCGACCTCGGCGAACTCGTCGACGCGATGGGCGAGGAGGGCGAGCTCGACCTCTCCTCGCTGGACTGGGACCCGGAGGCCGAGTCCGAGTTCCTCGACGGCGTGCTCGGCAACCTGTACCTGCTGACCGTCGGCGAGGACGCGCTCGGGGAGGTGCCGGTGCCGCTTCCCGCGCTCGCCGCCTCGATGATCCTGCCCGACGACATGGGGGAGCCCAGCAACGACGTCCTGGAACAGGTCTCGGACGCCATGATGCGCCTCGATGACCAGTTCCGGCTGCTGGAGCCCATCGGACTCGTCGCCTTCCAGCCGGTCGACGAGACCCTGATGGCGGACACCGCCGAGGAGCCGGCCCCCGCCGACGACATGGACGTGTCGCGGTACGGGGTCGTGCGGCTGACTCCGCTCGGCCTGTACGGACTGCGCGCCCGGCTCATCGAGGCGGGCTTCTCCGCCCCCGCGGTGGGCGAGCTGACCGACAAGGGCGCGGACACCCTGCTGGACGGCACGGCCGGCTTCCCCCCGACCGCCGCGCAGGCCGAGATCGAGCAGTGGCTCGCCCGGCGTGAACCACTGTCCGCCGCACAGGAGTTGCTCTCCGCGGCGCGCGGCGCGGACCCGAACGCCCCGCTGCGCCGCCTGCACTGCCAGCAGGCACTCGCGCTCGTCGGCACGGAGGCCGAGCCGGCGCTGCGCGAGGTGCTCGACGACGCCGAGCTGGGTGGTCTCGCCCGGGTCTGGCTCTCCGAGCGGGGCGCGCCCGACGTGCCGCCGCCGTCCGAGGCGATGGTCTTCTGGCTGACGATCGACACGGTGGCGGCACAGCTCGCCGCCGAGGGGAACTCCGACGAACTGCAGGCCCTGGTCGAGGGTCTGGCCCAGCAGCACAGCGGCTTCTTCGACACGGCCTGGCGCGTCGAGCACCCGGCTGCCCCGGACGTCCTGGAGGCCATGGGCCGGCTGCACCCCGACAAGAAGATCGCCAAGGAGGCCCGCAAGGCGGCGTTCAAGGCCCGGTCGCAGCAGGGGGTGTGACGCGTCCGCCGGTGAGGTGACGTGGGTGCCGGGTGCCGGGTGCCGGGTGGCAGGTGCCGAGTGCCGAGGGCTGGGTGCCAGGTGTTGAGTGCTGGGTGTCGGGTGCTAGGTGCTGGGTGCTACGTCCCGGGTGCTCGGTGCGGGTGTCGAGTGCTGGGTGCCCGGGTGCCGGATGCCGGGCCCCGGGGCGGGGTGCTCCCCGGAGCGGGCCGTTCCCCTGCGCCGGTCGGGTGGATTCACGCAAGCGGGCCCACGGAAGTCGGCGCGCGTTCAACTCGTGTTCAGGGGAGGACGGGACGGTGTGGCCGCGAACCGAGGTCGTCAGCCGCCCCCCATGACAGTCCGAGTCCACCGTCACAGGAGACATCACATGTCGCTCTCTCGCAGGGACTTCGCCAGGCAGTCCGCGATCACCGGTGCAGGCGTGGCCCTGATCGGCAGCGTGGGCGCTCTCGCCACCGCCCCCAACGCGCTCGCCGCCACGGAGACGGAGACCGAGGGCGCGGGTGAGGGCTCGGCGGAGGCCCGCCACGGCGGCGTCGGCTACGGCCCGCTCGTCACCGACCCCAAGGGCCTCCTCTCGCTGCCCGCCGGCTTCTCCTACCGCGTCATCACCTACAGCGGCCGCACAAAGCTGGACTCCGGAGAGTTCACGCCGTCCAACCACGACGGCACCTCCACCTTCCAGGGCCCGCGCGGCGCCACCCTCCTCGTCAACAACCACGAGCTCAAGGGCCCCCGCTCCGGCTGGACCTACCCCGTGCCGCTCACCGAGGGACTCGTCTACGACCCCGCCGCGTCCGGCGGCTGCACCGTCGTCGAAGTGCGTCACGACAAGGTCGCCGAGTGGGTCGGCATCGCCGGCACCTCCACCAACTGCGCGGGCGGCAACACCCCTTGGGGCACCTGGCTCACCTGCGAGGAGACCGAGGACAAGGCCGGCCAGAACGGTATGACCAAGGACCACGGCTACGTGTTCGAGGTCGACCCGCAGGACCGCCGCCGCAACAAGAACCCCAAGCCCCTCAAGGCGCTGGGCCGTTACGCCCACGAGGCCGTCGTCGTCGACCCCAAGCGCGGCCGGCTCTACCTCACCGAGGACGCCTCGGGCCCCAACGGCCTGCTGTACCGCTGGACCCCTCCGCAGGGCTTCGAGCACGGCCACGGACGGCTCGCCACCCTCGGTGACGCCGCCGGAGCGCTCCAGGCATTCAAGTGCTTCGACTCCGGCGGCAAGTTCGTCGACGACCTCTCCCGCGCCACCAGGATCGGCACGGTGTACGGCGTGGACTGGGTCGACGTGCCCGACCGGGACGCCAAGACCGTCTCCGTCCGCAAGCAGTTCACCGACACCGAGGTCACCCGCGCCCGCAAGCTCGAAGGCATGTGGTGGAGTGACGGCGGTGTCTACATCGTCTCCTCCTACGCCCGTACAGAGAGCCCCGGCCAGGCCCACGACGGAGCCGTCTGGTTCTACGACCCCAAGCGCCGCACCCTGACGCTGAAGGTCCTCATCGGCGTGAACCCCGACCCGTCCGTCGACGGAGCCTTCGACGGACCGGACAACATCACCGTCTCCCCGTACGGCGGCCTCGTCATCGCCGAGGACGGCGAGGGCGTCCAGCACCTCTTCGGCGCCACCGAGAGCGGCCGCACCTACCCGATCGCCCGCAACGAGCTCAACATCGGCACCGCCGAGGCCCCGGCCTACAGCGAGTTCACCGGCGTCACGTTCTCGCCCGACGGCCGTACCCTCTTCGCCAACATCCAGGAGCCGGGCATCATGCTCGCCGTCACCGGCCCGTGGAAGCGGCAGAAGCGCGGCTGAACTCCCGCCGTATTCCCCCCGGATTAAATCGCTCGCCGGGTTCGCGGCCGCCCTCCTACAGTGGTGCACGTCCAGGTGCGAAGGCAGGACCTACTTCCACTGATAATGGGGCGGTCGCGGGTTCGAGTCCCGCCGTCGGCACAACGCGCCGATGTAGCTCAGGGGTTAGAGCACCTACGTCGGTTCCGCCGGCTTCGATCTCTGGACACCACAACTTCATGCACCTCCCGGTGCGCGGGCCGCGGCTACTTCTCTCTCAAAGAACCCATGCCGCGGCCGACTTGATCTCGGGAGGCGCAGCTCATGGTGGGTGCCCGGTGCGCAGGCAGCGGATACTTCGGGAACTGGTGGGGTCACGACCTCATGCGGGTTCGAATCCCGTCATCGACTTCGGGTCGGTGTGGCGGAACGGAAGACGCGCCAGTTTATAAGCAACCGTCGCCGATCCCTGATCTCGGACACCCTCCATTTGCTGTGCCTCCCTCCGAAATGCTCATGAATTCGGGGGAATTCACCATGGCACGCTTCAACAACAAGACGGCGAAGGCACAGCCCACTTCTCGCGTGACGTCCACCGGCCGAGTGCTGCGGACGCACCAGGGCGGCCTCGGCCGCGAGCGCGACACGCGCTCCGAGCTCTTTCTGCTCGCGATCGCCAACTTCGTCTCCCAGCAGACCTTCTACGAGACCGGCGACGCCCGCGACGACCGGTTCGCCGCGCTCGTGCGGGAGCTCGCCGTCGCCGATCCGTCCTGGACCGCCGGCCTCCTGAGCTGGCTGCGCGGCGAGGGCAACCTCCGCACCGCCTCGCTCGTGGGCGCCGCCGAGTACGTGAAGGCGCGCCTGGACGCCGGCGCCACCGACGGCCCGGCCAACCGGCAGGTCGTCGCCTCCGTACTGCGCCGTCCGGACGAGCCGGGCGAGCTGCTCGCCTACTGGACCTCCCGGTACGGCCGGAACGTGCCCAAGCCCGTCAAGCGGGGCATCGCCGACGCCGTACGACGCCTCTACAACGGCAAGTCGCTCCTGAAGTACGACACCGCGTCCAAGGGCTACCGCTTCGGTGACATCCTCAACCTGGTGCACGCGGCACCGGACCCGGACAAGCCCTGGCAGGGCGACCTGTTCCAGTACGCGCTGGACCGGCGCCACAACCCGGACACGGCCGTCGTCCCGGAGTCGCTGCCCGTGCTCGCCACCCATCGCGACCTGATGGCGCTGCGGCCCGCCGAGCGGCGCGAGGTCGTGACCGGCGCGCAGGGGGCGCGGCGCCTCGCGGACGCGGGGATGACCTGGGAGGCGCTGGCCGGCTGGCTCCAGGGTCCGATGGACAAGGCGGCCTGGGAGGCCGTCATCCCGTCCATGGGCGCCATGGCGCTCGTCCGCAACCTGCGCAACTTCGACGAGGCCGGCGTCAGTGACGAGGTGGCGGCACGGGTCGCCGCGAAGATCAGTGACCCGGCGGAGGTCGCGCGCTCGCGGCAGTTCCCGTTCCGCTACCTCGCGGCCTACCAGCACGCGCCCTCGCTGCGCTGGTCGTACCCGCTGGAGCAGGCGCTCGGCCACTCGCTGGCCAACGTGCCCGCTCTGCCCGGCCGGACCCTGGTCCTCGTGGACCGTTCGGGCTCGATGTTCTACTCGCGGCTGTCGGAGCGTTCCGAGCTCAACCGGGCCGACGCGGCGGCGATCTTCGGCACGGCGCTCGCGCTGCGGGCGGCGGACGCGGATCTCGTCGAGTTCGGCACCACCAGCAAGCGGGTGAAGTTCCGTGCGGACGAGTCCGTGCTCAAGGTCATCGGACGGTTCGGTGACCTCGGCGGCACCAACACCACCGAGGCGGTCCGCAAGCACTACAAGAAGCACGACCGGGTCGTCATCGTCACCGACGAGCAGGCCATGTACAGCCAGTTCGGCGACCCCACCGAGCAGGTTCCGGCGCACGTTCCGGTCTACACATGGAACCTCGCCGGCTACAGCGCGGGCCACGGCCCGTCGGGCAAGGGAAACCGCCACACGTTCGGCGGCCTCTCGGACGCGGCTTTCCGGATGGTTCCGCTTCTCGAGTCGGCTCGGGACGCGGACTGGCCGTGGGTCCAGGCCGGGTGAGGATTTCGGGTCCGGCCGGCTGGAGCCTTCGGGTCCGGCCGGCTGCCGCTTGAGGTTTTCGGCTCCGGTCGGCTTCGGTCGGCTTCGGTGCGCTGAGGCTTCCGGGTTCGGGGCAAGGGCGCGGCCCGTACTTCGGTGCGGGCCGCGCCGCTGTGCGTGCCGGGTTCAGGCGGGTGCCGGGTTCTAGGCGCCGCGTTCGCGTTGTGTGTTCGTGAGCACCAGCGCCGACAGCACCAGCGCGGTCAGGGCGATCAGGGAACCGGCGCCGAACGCGCGGGACGAGCCCTCGGTGAGGATCTCCGACGGGGAGCCGTGCGCGTGCCGGGTCGCCGTGCCGAAGACGGTGACCAGGACGGAGAGTCCGAGGGTGCCGCCGAGCCACTGGAGGGTCTGGAGGAGTCCGGACGCGGATCCCGCCTCACGCGGCGCGACGCCCGCGAGAATGGTGGCGTTCAGCGGCAGGAAGCTCAGGCCGACGCCCAGCCCCATCACCAGCAACGGGCCCAGCAGACCGGTGACATAGCCGTCGCCCGGCTCCAGCCGCCACAGCCAGACGCCCGCGACGGCGATCAGCGACATGCCGGACAGCAGGACGGGCTTGGCGCCGAAGCGCTGAAGCAGCCGTGGCACGAGGCGTACGGTCGTGAACATCACCAGAGTCAGCGGCAGGAAGGCGAAGCCCGTGCGCAACGGGCTGTACCCCAGCGCCTGCTGGGCGACCAGGGTGAGGAAGTAGAACGCGCCGAACATGCCGGCGGGCAGCAGCAGGACCCCGGCGTAGCCGCCCGCCCGGTCGCGGCTCGCGAAGAGACGCAGCGGCATGACCGGCTGTTCCGCGCGCGCCTCCACCAGAAGGAAGCCGACGAGCAGGGCCGCCGCCGTGCTGAACCCCAGCATCGCCTTGGTGTCGCTCCATCCCTGTTCCGAGACCCGGATGAACGCGTAGACCAGTGAGGCCGTGCCCGCGGTGCCGGTGAGTGCCCCCGCCGCGTCGAATCGGCCCGCGTGACGTGGGGTCTCTGTGACGAAGCGAGGCAGGGCGGCGGCGACCGCGATGCCGATCGGCACGTTGATCAGCAGCGACCAGCGCCAGGACGCCCACGACGTGAGCATGCCGCCGAGGACCAGGCCGGCCGACGCGCCGATCCCGGCCATCGAGGAGTAGATGCCGAGCGCGTGGTGGCGTCGGGGGCCCTCGGGGAAGTTGGTGGTGATGAGGGCGAGGGTGCTGGGGGCGATGAGTGCCGCGCCCACGCCCTGGAGCGCGCGGGCCGCGAGCAGCCAGGAGCTCTCGGTGGCGAGGCCACCGAGCAGCGAGGAGGCGGCGAAGAGGAGGGCGCCCGCGGTGAGGGTGCGGCGGCGGCCCGCGATGTCGCCGATCCGGCCGCCGAGGAGGAGCAGACCGCCGAAGGCGAGGGTGTACGTGTTGAGGACCCAGGACAGGCCGGTGGGCGTGAAGCCGAGGTCCCGCTGGACGTCCGGCAGGGCGACGTTGACGACCGTGGAGTCGATCCCGACCATCAGATAGGCGGTCACGATGACGAGGAGGGCTGTCGTGCCGGTCGCCTCCGTGGTGCGGAGTCTCCTCGGGGGTAAGGCTGCTGACGGGGTGTCGGGAGTGGGCGTGCCGGGGCCGGTGGACATGGAGTTCTCCTGGTCTGGCGTCCCCGGTACGGTGCGAGTGGGCAGCACGGACTGCCCGCGAAATAAGCGGGGACTGTCTCCGTTTAACCCTCGCCAAGATACGGAGAGGGTCCCCGGTTCGCAAGGAGTAGCTGAATGGCCCAGGTCAAGCCGATGCGGGCGGATGCGCGGCGGAACTATGAGCGGCTCCTCGCGGAGGCGGCGGTCGCGTTCGCCGAACACGGGGAAGGCGCGTCCCTGGACGACATCGCCAAGCGGGCCGGCGTGGGGTCCGGGACGCTGTACCGGCACTTTCCCACCCGGCAGACGCTGCTGGAAGCCGTCTACGTGGACGCCATCGAGGCGATCGCCGTCCGCGCGGACGAGATCGCTGCCGAGCTGCCGCCTGGGGAGGCGCTCGTGGAGTGGCTCAACGAGCTCGGCCTCGGGATGATCCGGGTCCGTGGGCTGAAGGCGCTGCTCGGGTCGGCCGTCGCGGACGGGAGCTCCGAGGTGCTGGCCCGGTGCGGGGCCTCTGTGAAGGGGGCGGCGGGGAGGCTCGTCGAGGCCGCTCAGCGGGAGGGGACCTTGCGGGCGGACGTGGAGCCGATCGATGTGCTGCGGCTGGTGCACGGGGTGGCTACCGCGTCGGAGCTGGGGAGCCCGGACGGCGCGCATATCCGGCGGTATCTGCTGTTGCTGACGGAGGGGTTGCAGGCGTAGCCCTACGGGGTGTCACCGGGTGCGGGTTCGGTTCCGGTCCGGTGGGTGGGTCGGGGCCGTGCCGGTGCATCAGCCCGTCGCCGTTGGGTGAGGGGTGGGCGTCGGTGGCGACGGGCATCGATG
>NZ_JBHYXD010000094.1:0-11644 GCF_042751995.1 Streptomyces sp. NPDC059371
GCCACCGACAGTCACGTCTCCGTCCAACGGCGACGGGCTGATGCACCGGCACGTCCCCGACCCACCCACCGGTCTCAGCCGCCCTGTCAGAGCCCGGCAGGGCCTTCCGTCGAGGGAGGCACCGGGCCGTCGGCCGTCGCGCCGGTCAGGCCGAACAGCAGGACCCGGGTGAACGAGCGCACCCACTCCTCGTCCGCGGGTTCCGCGCTGACCAGGGTGCGATGGACGACCGCTCCGGCGACCACGTCGAAGATCAGGGCCGCGGTGCGGTCGGCGGCGGCCGGGTCCGACTCCGGGGGCAGCTCCCCGCGCGCCTGGGCACGGGCACGGCCCTCCATGACCAGGCGCTTCTGCCGGTCGACGATCGACGTGCGGATGCGCTCCCGCAGCGGCTCGTCCCGGGTGGACTCCGCGACCACGGCCATCAGCGCCGTCTTCGCCTCCGGGCGGTCCAGGATCGCCGCGAACTGGAGCACCACACCCTCGATGTCGGCGGCCAGACTGCCCCGGTCGGGGAGCTCCAGCTCGTCGAAGAGCTCGGCCACCGCGTCGACGACCAGCTCGTTCTTGCCCGCCCAGCGACGGTAGAGGGTCGTCTTGGCGACCCCCGCGAGCGTCGCCACGTACCCCAACGTCAGTTTGGACCAGCCCAGTTCGACCAGGGCCGTGCGCGTCGCCTCCAGGATCGCGGCGTCCGCGGCCGCGCTGCGGGGGCGGCCCGTACGGGAGGCATGGGAGCGACATTGCATGGCAGTGACCATATCCGGCCGCATCACCGGCGATATCCGGCGGTTCTGTGAAGCCGTGAGGGAGATCACCGCAAGACGGCGCACGGGCATGCGTCCGTACAGTTACGCTACGACTCGTAGCGAAAGCTCGACCGCGGCGACAACCGCACTGGCGCCAGGTGGGGACCCGGCGCCGAACAGGCCTGACACAGCCTGGCTTTCACGACGCTTTTCACACGTGCGCGAGGAAGGGGGAGGATGTACTCATGCAGCCACGGAACATGTCCATGAGCGGAGTCGTCGACCTCGCCGCGGTGAAGGCGGCCCAGGAGGCCAAGTCGAAGGCGGAGCAGGCGCGCCACGAAGCGGCCAGGCAGGGCGGAGGCGGGGCCGTGACTCCCGCGAGCCTCGTCATCGACGTAGACGAGGCAGGATTCGAGCAGGACGTCCTGCAGCGCTCCACCGAGGTACCCGTCGTCATCGACTTCTGGGCCGAGTGGTGCGAGCCCTGCAAGCAGCTCAGCCCGCTCCTGGAGCGGCTGGCCGTCGAGTACAACGGGCGCTTCGTGCTCGCCAAGATCGACGTCGACGCCAACCAGATGCTGATGCAGCAGTTCGGGGTCCAGGGGATCCCGGCCGTTTTCGCGGTGGTGGCCGGACAGGCCCTGCCGCTCTTCCAGGGGGCCGCCGCCGAGGCGCAGATCCGCGAGACCCTCGACCAGCTCGTCCAGGTGGCCGAGCAGCGCTTCGGCCTGACCGGTCTGACGGTCGACCCGGACGCCGCGCCGGGCGCGTCCCCGGTGGCGCGGGAGGTGCCGGCCGGACCGTACGACGCGCTCCTCGAGGCCGCCGTACAGGCGCTGGACGCGGGCGACTTCGGCGGTGCCGTCCAGGCCTACAAGAACGTGCTGGGTGACGACCCGGGCAACACCGAGGCCAGACTGGGTCTGGCCCAGGCCGAGTTGCTCCAGCGGGTGCAGGGTCTCGACCCGCAGAAGGTGCGCAGTGACGCCGCGGCGAAGCCCGGTGACGTGACGGCGCAGATCGCGGGGGCCGACCTGGACCTCGTCGGCGGCCACGTGGAGGACGCCTTCGGGCGGCTCATCGACACCGTGCGCGTCACGGCGGGCGACGACCGGGACGCCGTACGCCTGCGGCTGCTGGAGCTCTTCGAGGTCGTCGGTGCCGACGACCCCCGTGTGGTGGCCGCGCGCAGGGCCCTCGCCAGGGCGCTGTTCTGACCAGTCCGTAAACGCCGGGGCTTGTGATGCCCGGGTGAAAGATTGGCCGACAGGGACGGATGTGGCCGCGCTTTACCAAAACTTGGTAAACGCGGCCGCTGTTACTTGTAGTAAGTCCAGGGCGTTGAACTGTCTGTTTCCGTCCGGAATTTGACCACTGTGTCACCCCGGGTGGGGCCACCCTGAGTCGCCGCCCGATACCGACGGGTCGTTCTTCGGTTATCCCGCCGTTACTAGCGAGTAACGAACCCCCTTGTGCACGCGGCGAGAATGCACCACGATCGGCGACGCTCGGTCCATTCCCGCAGCCCGACAGCCAATCGGGCCGGCGGACTTTCTGGGTCCCCACCGAGTAGAACCGACAGCAGTGCGATCGGTTCTTGGGCAGGGGGGTCTTCGCCGTCCGGCGGAGCCTGTCCAGCAGGTTGTGCGTGATGTGTTCAGGCGCGACCAGTGGTTGTCGCTCGGGGGTGATCGCCGGTGATTCGGGTGCATTCGCACCATCGGGTACAGGCGCTCTCCTTCCCGAGGACGTAGCACTTCTCCCATCCCTGCCCGGCTGAGCCGCCGCAACGTGGCAGTCAGGGCCAGGAGATGTACGTCCGAGAAGGAGGAAAAATTATGTCCCAGGTGCGTGGCGGGACCAGATGGAAGCGGTTCGCCGTCGTCATGGTGCCCAGCGTGGCAGCCACGGCAGCGATAGGTGTCGCCCTCGCGCAGGGTGCTCTCGCCGCATCGTTCAGTGTCTCCGGTCAGTCCTTCAAGGTGTCCGCGGACAAGCTTGAGGGAACGGGCTTCTCGCAGTACGGAGCTCTCGACCAGGGCACCGGCCTCGACGGCAAGGCGGCACTGCACCCCGTCGCGGTGTCGGCGTTCAAGAGCGCCGACATCACCAGCATGTGTCAGTCGGTCGTCACCCCGAACATCCCGCTGCTCGGCTCCGTCAGCCTCGTGCTGAAGGCCGGTGGCGGCGGTACGCCGGTACACGCCGACAACCTCTACATCGATGTCGAGGACCTCGGCGCCGACGCGACCTTCAAGAACATCGACATCGGTGTTGCCGCCAAGGACGCCAACAAGGGTCCGGGCATGAAGGGCGGCGGCGAGCAGGCCAACCCCTACGGGTTCGCCCAGCAGGCCGAGTCGGCCACGCTGACCGACGTGAAGCAGACGGCGTGGGCGACCACCGCCGGCACGTTCAAGCTCAGCGGTCTGAAGATGTCGGTGTCCGCGGGCACCCACGAGTGCTACTGAGCACCCCAGGGGTGGGCGAGGAGGCTCAGGCCGCTTCGCCCACCCCGCCGCTCCGCCCGTCGTACGCGGAGCACTCAACGCGTACTTCTCACAGCAATGCCGTTCCAGGGAGCTGTTTCCATGAGCGCCGAGACTCCTGCCGCGCCCGGCCAGAACGATGAGCACTACCTTCAGGTGTTCCGGCGGCACTTCCGTAGCTGGAGGGGCGATCGCCCGTTCTGGGCGGGTCTGTACATCGTGTTCGGTGGTTTTCCCATCGCCTACTTCCCGTACGCGCATCTGCACCTCGGTCACTTGACGCTGGCGATGTCCACCACCGCCGGAGCCGGTTCCCTGATCATCGGCGTGCTCCTCGTCGTGCTCGGGATCAGCCTCTGGTTCCAGAAGCACGTGCGGACGTTCGCGGGTGTCGCCGCGATCCTCCTCGCCCTGGTGTCCATCCCGGTGGCCAACCTGGGCGGCTTCCTGATCGGATTCCTGTTCGCCCTGCTCGGCGGCGCCATGGCGGTCTCCTGGGTTCCCGGCGAACCCGACGAGGGCTACGCCGCGTCGAAGTCCCTCGACGAGCAGGACGCGCCGCAGGCCGCGGCGGCCGAGCCCGTCGGGCCCGAGGCGGCGGACGCCGCGGGCGACCCGAACGATCTGTCAGGAACGAGCCCGAACACCGGGGCGAACGGGAGGCACAGTGCCGGCTGACGAGGTGACCCATGGGACCGACGTGGAGGCGTCCCGTGTGAGAACCGGGCCGCGCCACGCGGCCCCGAGGAAGCCGCTGTTCACCAGGTTCCAGATGCCCGCCGGCAAGGTGATAGCCATAGCGGCGATGCCGACGGCGGTCCTCATGGGCATGGGCTTCACCCCGACGCTCGCCCAGGCCGACGACCACTCCACCTCCAAGAGCCTCACGGCCGAGGAGTACCAGGCGTGCGTCGAGGCCGTCACGGGTGACGAGGCGTCGGACACGGCTTCGCCCTCCGCCTCGGCGAGCGCGAGCGCGAGCGCGCCCTCGGACGAGGCCACGCCGTCCCCCTCCGCGTCGCCGGATGCCACGGACAAGGGCACGGACTCTTCGTCGGATTCAGGTTCCGACGACAAGGCCGAGCCCACCGCGACCCCGTCGGCCTCCGCGAGCGCGCAGGAGAAGGCGGCGGACAAGGCGGCGGACAGCAGCGCGTCCACGCCGACCCCCTCGGCTTCCGAGAGCAGCAAGAACCCGCTCGACCCGCTGGGTGTCGGCGACGCCATCAAGGACATCCTCACGCCCGACGAGACGGCCGACTCCACCCCGGCGCCGTCCGCCTCGGCGAGCGCGACCGCCGGCTCGGACACGTCGGACGGCAAGAGCACCGCGGACACCGTCAAGGACACGACCGACAAGGTCACCGAGACGGTGGACGACACGACGAAGACGGTCACGGACACCGCGTCGAAGGCCGCCTCGGACGCCACCGAGAAGGCCGAGGACCCGGCCGCCGCGGTCACCGAGTCGCCCAGTCCCTCCGCGAGCGCCACCACGGACGCGGCGGACTGCCCGGTCGCCACCGACGACGAGGGCGGCGTGGACAACCCGGTCGCCCTGCCGACCGATCCCTGGTACCTCAACGCCAGTTCGCTGCTCCTCAAGGGCGCCGACTACCAGGGCATAGTCAAGGTGAAGACCGCCGACGGCACCGTCAAGAAGGTGCTGAAGTACGTCATATCCGACGGCACCGACATCGGCGACCTGCACCAGACGGTGAACGACAAGCAGTCCGGCAAGACCTACCACGTGCAGGCCGCGTCGGGCTCGACGTCCACCATCCGCGACGGCAAGACGATCATGTACACGGAGAGCATCTCCGGGAACCTGCTCGGGCTCATCCCGGTCACGTTCGACCCGGACAACCCTCCGCCGCTGAACATCCCGCTGATCTACTTCACCAAGGTGAAGGTCGTTCAGGCCGGCCAGTTCGGCGGAACCCTGCACGTCCCCGGACTCCACCAGTACACGACCGGCTGAGTCGTCCAGAGCCCGTCCGGGAGCCGCACAACGCTGAGGGCGCCCCCTGCGAACAGGGGGCGCCCTCAGCGGCGTTCGGCGGGCGGGTGTCAGGCGTGGTTGACCTCGCCCATGTGGTGCACCCGGACCATGTTGGTGGTGCCGGGGACACCGGGGGGCGAACCGGCGGTCATCACGACGACGTCGCCCTCGTTGAACCGCTTGAGCTTCTGCAGCTCGCGGTCGACCAGGCCGACCATCTCGTCGGTGCTGTTGACGAACGGCACGACGTGCGACTCGACGCCCCAGCTCAGCGTGAGCTGGTTGCGGGTGCCCTCGTCCGTGGTGAAGGCCAGGATCGGCTGGGCGGCGCGGTAGCGCGAGAGCCGGCGGGCGGTGTCACCGGACTTGGTGAAGGCCACCAGGCCCTTGCCGCCGAGGAAGTCGGCGATCTCGCAGGCGGCACGGGCGACCGAACCGCCCTGCGTGCGTGGCTTCTTGCCCGGGACCAGCGGCTGCAGGCCCTTGGAGAGAAGCTCCTCCTCGGCCGCGATGACGATCTTCGACATCGTCTTCACGGTCTCGACCGGGTACGCGCCCACGCTGGACTCGGCCGACAGCATGACCGCGTCCGCGCCGTCCAGGATCGCGTTGGCCACGTCGGAGGCCTCGGCGCGCGTCGGACGGGAGTTGGTGATCATCGACTCCATCATCTGGGTCGCCACGATCACCGGCTTGGCGTTGCGCCGGCACAGCTCCACGAGGCGCTTCTGCACCATCGGGACCCGCTCCAGCGGGTATTCGACGGCCAGGTCGCCACGGGCCACCATGACGGCGTCGAACGCCGCGACGACGCCCTCCATGTTGTCGACCGCCTGCGGCTTCTCCACCTTGGCGATGACGGGGACGCGGCGGCCCTCCTCGTCCATCACCTTGTGGACGTCGTTCACGTCGTTGGCGTCGCGCACGAAGGACAGGGCGACCATGTCGCAGCCCATCCGCAGCGCGAAGCGCAGGTCCTCGATGTCCTTCTCCGACAGCGCGGGCACGTTCACGGCCGCGCCGGGCAGGTTGATGCCCTTGTGGTCGGAGATCACGCCGCCCTCGATGACGACCGTCTTGACCCGCGGTCCGTCGACCTCGACGACACGCAGCTCGACGTTGCCGTCGTTGATGAGGATCTGGTCGCCCTTGGAGACGTCACCGGGCAGACCCTTGTAGGTCGTGCCGCAGATGTGCTTGTCACCCGCCACGTCCTCGGCCGTGATGACGAACTCGTCGCCACGCTCCAGCTCGACGGGGCCTTCGGCGAAGGTCTCCAGGCGGATCTTGGGGCCCTGCAGGTCGGCCAGGACACCGATGGCGACACCGGTCTCGGCCGAGGCGGCCCGGACACGGTCGTACCGGCCCTGGTGCTCGGAGTGCGAGCCGTGGCTGAAATTGAAACGGGCCACGTTCATGCCGGCCTGGATCAGAGCGACAAGCTTTTCGTGGGAGTCGACCGCGGGGCCGAGAGTACAGACGATTTTCGAACGGCGCATGGGGCGATCCTATCGGTTTGTTTCGCATCGGAATATTCCGTCTGGCGGAAGATACAAATGGGCGGGCGGGTGCTCAGGCGTGGCTTTCCGGCCCGCTCAGGCGCTGCCCTTTCCGACCAGTGCGTACGTCTGTGTGGCGATCTCCAGTTCCTCGTCCGTCGGCACGACGGCCACCGCGACGCGCGCGTACGGCGGTGAGATGAGCCGGGGCTCACCGCCGCGCACGGCGTTCAGTTCGCCGTCGACAGCCAGTCCCAGTTCCTCGAGGCCCCTGATCGCGGCCTCGCGCACCGGGGCGGCGTTCTCGCCCACTCCGGCGGTGAAGGCGACGGCGTCCACGCGGCCGAGAACCGCGTAGTAGGCGCCGATGTATTTCTTCAGCCGGTGGATGTAGATGTCGAAGGCGAGGCGGGCCTTTTCGTCCCCTTCGTCGACACGGCGGCGGATCTCCCGCATGTCGTTGTCGCCGCACAGACCGATCAGACCGCTCTTCTTGTTGAGAAGAGTGTCGATCTCGTCCGTGGACATGTTGCCAACGCGCTCCAAATGGAAGATGACGGCCGGGTCCACGTCGCCGGACCGCGTTCCCATCACCAGTCCCTCCAGCGGGGTCAGCCCCATCGAGGTGTCCACGCACCGCCCGCCCCTGACCGCGGACGCCGAGGCCCCGTTGCCCAGGTGCAGCACGATGACGTTGACCTCCTCGGGTGCCTTGCCGAGGAGTTCGGCGGTCGCCCGGGAGACGTAGGCGTGCGAGGTGCCGTGGAAGCCGTACCGGCGGATGCGGTGCTCGTCCGCCGTCGCCACGTCGATCGCGTAGCGCGCGGCCGCCTCCGGCATCGTCGTGTGGAACGCGGTGTCGAAGATCGCGACCTGGGGGAGGTCGGGGCGCAGCGCCATCGCGGTGCGGATCCCGGTGAGGTTCGCCGGGTTGTGCAGGGGAGCGACCGGGATCAGCCGCTCGATCTCCGCGAGGACCTCCGCGTCGATGACCGTCGGTTCGGTGAACGTCCGCCCGCCGTGCACCACCCGGTGGCCGATGGCGGCCAGTTCGGGGGAGTCCAGGCCGAGTCCGTCCACCGCCAGTTCCTCGGCCATCGCCTTCAGCGCGGCCTCGTGGCCGGTGAACGTGTCGGCCCTCTCGCGGGTCTCGCCCGTCGGTCCGGTGGTGTGCCGCAGCAGGGAGGTTCCCTCGCCGATGCGCTCCACCAGGCCGACGGCCAGGCGTGTGCCGTCACGCATGTCGAGCAACTGGTACTTCACCGACGACGAGCCGGAGTTGAGGACGAGGACCCGCACGGCCGGCGGGGCGGCGGGCTCCTCGGGCACGGCGGCCTCGGGGGACGGTTGGGCGCTCACTGACGGGCAGCCTTCTGGTCGGAGGTCTGGGACTGGATCGCCGTGATGGCGACCGTGTTGACGATGTCCTGGACGAGCGCGCCGCGGGACAGGTCGTTGACGGGCTTGCGCAGACCCTGGAGCACCGGGCCGACGGCGATCGCGCCGGCCGAACGCTGCACGGCCTTGTACGTGTTGTTGCCGGTGTTGAGGTCGGGGAAGATCAGCACGGACGCCTGCCCGGCGACCTTTGACTCCGGCAGCTTGGTCGCCGCCACCGACGGTTCGACGGCGGCGTCGTACTGGATCGGCCCCTCGATCCGCAGGTCGCCGCGGCGGGCGCGCACCAGCTCGGTCGCCGCGCGCACCTTGTCGACGTCGGCGCCCGAACCCGAGGTGCCCGTGGAGTACGACAGCATCGCGATCCGCGGTTCGACGCCGAACTGCTGCGCGGTGGCGGCCGAGGAGATGGCGATGTCGCAGAGCTGCTCGGCGTCCGGGTCGGGGTTCACCGCGCAGTCGCCGTAGACCAGGACCTTGTCGGCCAGGCACATGAAGAAGACGGACGAGACGATCCTCGACTCCGGCTTCGTCTTGATGATCTCGAAGGCGGGCCGGATCGTCGCCGCCGTCGAGTGCACGGCCCCCGACACCATCCCGTCGGCCAGGCCCTCCTGCACCATGAGCGTGCCGAAGTAGTTCACGTCCGCGACGACGTCGTAGGCCAGCTCGACCGTGACGCCCCGGTGGGCGCGCAGTTCGGCGTACTTCTCGGCGAAGGAGTCCCGCAGCGGAGACGTCTGCGGGTCGACGAGCTGGGTGGCGCTGATGTCGATACCGAGGTCGGCGGCCTTCTTGCGGATCTGGTCGACCGGGCCGAGCAGGGTCAGATCGCACACACCCCGGCGCAACAGCACCTCGGCGGCGTGCAGGACGCGCTCCTCGGTGCCCTCGGGCAGCACGACGCGGCGCCGGTCGGAGCGGGCCTGTTCCAGGAGCTGGTGCTCGAACATCATCGGGGTGAGCCGGCCGCTGCTGGGCGCGGAGACCCGCTTCAGCAGGTCGACGGTGTCCACATGCCGCTCGAACAGACCGAGCGCGGTCTCCGCCTTGCGGGGCGTGGCCGCGTTCAGCTTGCCCTCCAGGGCGAAGAGCGCCTCCGCGGTGGGGAAGGAGTTCCCGGCCACCGAGACGACCGGGGTGCCGGGCGCGAGGCGGGCCGCGAGCGTGAGGATCTCGGTGGTCGGCTTCTCGTCCAGGGTGAGCAGGATGCCGGCTATGGGCGGGGTGCCCGCGCTGTGCGCCGCCAGCGAGCCGATCACCAGGTCGGCCCGGTCCCCGGGGGTGACCACGAGGCATCCCGGGGTCAGGGCCGCCAGGAAGTTCGGCAGCATCGCGCCGCCGAAGACGAAGCCGAGCGCGTCACGGGCGAGCCCCGCGTCGTCGCCGAGGAGCACCTTGCCGCCGAGCGCGAGGGTGATCTGCGCGACCGTGGGCGCGGAGAGCGCGGGCTCGTCCGGAAGCACGTAACAGGGCACCGGCAGCCGGGGGTCGAGCCGCTCCGCGATCTGCGCCCGGTCCTCCGGGGCCACCCGGTTCACCACCATGGCCAGGACGTCGCACCCCAGCCCGTCGTACGCGCGGTAGGCGTTGCGCGTCTCGGCGCGCACCGACTCGGCGCTCTGGCCCCGGCCGCCGACGACCGGGAGCACGGACGCGGCGAACTCGTTCGCCAGCCGGGCGTTGAGAGCCAGTTCGTCGGGGAGCTGGGTGGCGGCGAAGTCGGTGCCGAGGACGAGGACGACGTCGTAGTCGCGGGCGACCAGGTGGAACCGGTCGACGAGCGTGGACACCAGCTCGTCGGTACCCTGCTCGGCCTGGAGCGCGGACGCCTCCCGGTAGTCCATGCCGTACACCGTCGCCGGGTCCTGCGCCAGCCGGTAGCGGGCTCGCAGGAGCTCGAAGAGCCGGTCCGGACCGTCGTGCACGAGCGGGCGGAACACCCCCACCCGGTCGACCTGGCGGGTCAGCAGTTCCATGACCCCCAGTTCGACGACCTGACGGCCGTCACCTCGGTCGATCCCGGTCACGTACACGCTGCGCGTCACGCGTGCTCTCCATCCGTTTCGTCGCCAGGCGGGTTTCTGGGCTCGGAAAAAGGGCCCACCAACGTGAGCAGAACCCTCTTGACAATACCTCCGGCGCTGGCTAAGGCGCCCGCCAGGGGAAACGTGCCGGTCGGGCGGGAGCGGCGTCCGGGGCGCGTGTGCGGCGGTGGACGGAATCGGCGGGGCCTCCCGGGCCGTGAAACAATCGAGACGGCTCACACGGACCAGCAGGGAGCAGGAGACACAGCACGATGCGCATCGGAGTTCTCACCGCAGGCGGCGACTGCCCTGGCCTGAACGCAGTGATCCGGTCGGTCGTGCACCGAGCGGTCACCAACTTCGGGGACGAGGTCATCGGCTTCGAGGACGGCTACGCCGGACTCCTCGACGGCCACTACCGCACCCTCGACCTCAACGCCGTCAGCGGCATCCTCGCCCGCGGCGGCACCATCCTCGGCTCCTCCCGGCTGCAGCGCGACCGGCTCCGCGAGGCGTGTGACAACGCGCAGGACATGGCCCGCGAGTTCGGCATCGACGCGCTCATCCCGATCGGCGGCGAGGGCACGCTCACGGCGGCCCGGATGCTGTCGGACGCGGGTCTGCCGGTGGTCGGCGTGCCGAAGACCATCGACAACGACATCTCCGCGACGGACCGCACCTTCGGCTTCGACACCGCCGTCGGCGTCGCCACGGAGGCCATGGACCGGCTGAAGACGACGGCCGAGTCCCACCAGCGTGTGATGGTCGTCGAGGTCATGGGCCGGCACGCGGGCTGGATCGCGCTGGAGTCCGGCATGGCGGCCGGCGCCCACGGCATCTGCCTGCCGGAGCGTCCCTTCGACCCGGCCGACCTGGTCGCGATGGTCGAGGAGCGCTTCGCGCGCGGCAAGAGGTTCGCCGTCATCTGCGTCGCCGAGGGCGCCCACCCCGCCGAGGGCAGCATGGACTACGGCCACGGCGAGATCGACCAGTTCGGCCACGAGCGCTTCCAGGGCATCGGTACGGCTCTCGCGTACGAGCTGGAGCGCCGCCTCGGCAAGGAGGCCAAGCCGGTCATCCTCGGCCATGTCCAGCGCGGCGGCTCGCCGACCGCGTACGACCGCGTGCTCGCCACCCGCTTCGGCTGGCACGCCGTCGAGGCCGCGCACCGCGGCGACTTCGGCAAGATGACCGCGCTGCGCGGCACGGACATCGAGATGGTGCCGCTCGCGGACGCGACCACCGAACTGAAGACCGTGCCCAAGGACCGGATGGACGAGGCCGAGTCGGTCTTCTAGACCCGGAGGCCCGCGGGCGGAGACCGGCCCCTGGGTCCCGCGGGCGGAGACCGGACGCTGGGTCCCGCGGGCGGAAGGCGGTCCGACGCCCTCGCCCGGGGGGGGGGGGGGGGGCCCCCCCGCCCGCGCGCGCCCGCCCGCCCCCCCCCCCGCGCCCCCACCGCCACACCCGCACACGC
>NZ_JBHYXD010000094.1:11654-19916 GCF_042751995.1 Streptomyces sp. NPDC059371
GTCCCGCGTCGGGGGGGCCCGGGGGGGGTTGGGCGACGCCGCCCCCACGCTTGGTGTGCACCCACCCCCCGCCCGGGGCCGCGGTCCGACACCAGGCCGGAGCCGGAGACCTCAGTACGTACTCGCGCGGACGGCCGCCCAGAAATGGTCGACGACCCGGTCGAGGAAGTCCTGGCCGGACTCGCCGGAACCGGTGGCGGCCGGACCGCCGCCCCAGTTCAGCGTGGCGGCCATCCGCCCCTGGTAGTCCGTGTGCAGCTCCTCCAGCACGGCCTCCAGGAGACCGCGGTCCAGCGGCACCAGCTTCCCGACCGGGCGCACGTAGGCCCCCCAGCGTGTCGTCACGGCGCTGCGCAGCAGGTCGGCGAGCCGCCCGTCACGGCCCGTCACGGTGACGAAGTCGGGCAGCGAGAGGTCGAGGACCTTGGCGAGCGCGGTCGACTGCCGTTCGTTGCCGCGCCAGTTGCCGGACTCCTCCATGCGCTCATAGGCGAGGAGATCGATCCCGACGGCGTGTGCCACGTCCTCCGGGGCGAGATCGCGGGCGACGCGGTGTTCGCGCAACGTGCGCGGCGCGCCTATGAGTTCACCCGCCGAACACCACAACACGCCCGCGAGGGCGGTGAGTTCGGGGCTGCTCGGGCGGGCGATGCCGCGCTCCCAGGCGATGACCAGATCGGGTGTGGCGTACGGCAGCCCGTACGAGGCTCTCAGGCCGTACGCGACATGCTCGGGCCCCATTCCGAGCGCTGCCCGCAGTCTTCGGGCGGCCGGGGCGTTGAAGGGCGGGGTGGGCTGTTGGGCTTGCGGTCGGTGCACGCGCACAAGCTATGGGCCGAGGGTAGCGATGACTACGGACTGTTCGGCCACAATTACAGATTGTAGGAACATACGGTTTCGGTCGCGGTCCGGAATTCGCCCTGCTGTACGACAACTCGGTCGCGCGTACGGCTGTCCGGACTGTGGCATCGGCCGGGCGGCTCCGTCCGGCAGGTCAGCTCTTCACCCAGCGGTACCGCAGCTCCGGCCGGCCGACCGTCCCGTACTGCGGGGCGCGTGCCGCGCGGCCCGCCTCCACCAGATGCTCCAGATAGCGCCGGGCCGTGATCCGGGAGATGCCGACGGCCTCGGCGACCTTGGCCGCCGTCAGTCCGCCCGCGTGGTCCCGGAGGGTGACGGTCACGCGTTCCAGGGTCGGCGCGCTCAGGCCCTTGGGCAGCGCGGCGGGGCCGGGAGCCCGCAGGGCGGCCAGCGCCCGGTCCACCTCGGCCTGACCGCTCGCCTCGCCGGCCGCCGCGCGGAACTCCGCGTACCGGATGAGCCGGTCGCGCAGGGTGGCGAAGGTGAACGGCTTCAGCACGTACTGGACGACCCCGAGCGACACGCCCTCCCGTACGACCGCCAGGTCCCGCGCGGAGGTGACCGCGATGACGTCGGCGCGGTGGCCGGCGGCCCGCAGGGACCGGGCGAGCTGGAGGCCGTGCGTATCCGGCAGGTGCAGGTCGAGCAGCAGCAGGTCCACGGGTGTGCGCTCCAGCGCGCGGCGCGCCTGCGCACCCGTGTGGACCTTGCCCACCGCCGTGAATCCGGGCACCCGGCCGACGTACAGGACGTGCGCGTCGGCGGCGACCGGATCGTCCTCGACGACGAGCACACGGATCGGCTCGGTCATGAGGTGCCTCCCGGCAGAACGGGTGCGGAGGACCTGGCGGTCGGGACACCGGGCGCCGCGCCGGCGTCCGGGGTGGAGCCCGGACCGGGCCTCGGGACTGGGGTCCGGTCGGAGGCGGGGTCCGGGTCGGACGCTGTGCCTCGGCGGGAGCCCGGGTTCGGGTCTGTGGTCCGGTCCGAGGCCGGGTCTGGGGTTGCGGTTGGGTCCGAGGCCGGGTTCGGGTCTGTGGTCCGGCCCGAGGCCGGGTCTGGGGTTGCGGTTGGGTCCGAGGCCGGGTTCGGGTCTGCGGTCCGGTCCGAGGCCGGGTCTGGGGTTGCGGTTGGGTCCGAGGCCGGGTTCGGGTCTGTGGTCCGGTCCGAGGCCGGGTCTGGGGTTCCGTCGGAGGCTGGGGTCGGGGTTCCGGGCTGGGCCGGGAGCGGCAGGCGTACCTCGAACTCCGCTCCGCCGTCGGCTCCTTCGTGCAGCGCGAGCGTGCCCGCGTGCCGGGTCACCGTCTGGCGGGCGAGGGCCAGGCCGAGCCCGCGGCCGCCGGGGCCCGAGGGCTTCGTGGACCAGCCGTGCTGGAAGACCCGCTCGGTGTGGGCGGGGTCCACCCCGGAGCCGGTGTCGGCGACCCGCAGCACCAGGGCCGCCTCCTCGGTGAACGCCGTCACCGTGACGCGGGCGCCCACCGTCCCCTGCGCCGCGTCCATCGCGTTGTCGATCAGGTTGCCGAGCACGGTGACGAGGTCGCGCGGGGTGAGTGAGGCAGGGAGCAGTCCGTCGTCGATGCCGCTGTCCTCGGAGACCACGAGTTCCACCCCGCGCTCGTTCGCCTGCGCCGCCTTGCCCAGCAGCAGCGCGGCGAGGACGGGTTCGCTGACCGCGGAGACCACCTCGTCGGTGAGCGCCTGGGCCAGCTCCAGCTCGGCCGTGGCGAACTCGACGGCCTCCTCGGCGCGGCCCAGTTCGATGAGGGAGACCACCGTGTGCAGCCGGTTCGCCGCCTCGTGCGCCTGCGAGCGCAGCGCCTGGGTGAACCCGCGCTCCGAGTCCAGCTCGCCCGTCAGCGACTGGAGTTCGGTCACGTCGCGCAGGGTGACCACCGCCCCGCGGCGCTCGCCGCCGGACACCGGGGAGGTGTTCACGACCAGCACGCGTGTGTCCGTGAGGTGGACCTCGTCCACGCGGGGCTCCGCCGACAGCAGCGCGCCCGTCAGCGCCGCGGGCAGCCCGAGGTCGGCCGGTGAGCGGCCGACCACGTCGTCCGTGACGCCGAGCAGTTCCCGCCCGCCGTCGTTCATCAGTGCCACGCGGAACTGCCCGTCCAGCATCAGCAGCCCCTCGCGTACCGCGTGCAGCGCGGCCTGGTGGTAGTCGTGCATCCGGCTCAGCTCGGCCGCGTTCATGCCGTGGGTGGAGCGCCGCAGCCGGGCGTTGATGACGTACGTGCCGACGGCGCCCAGCAGCAGCGCGCCCGCCGCGACCCCGATCAGGGGTGTGACCTGGTTCTGGACGCGTCTGGTGATCGCCTCGACCTTGATGCCGGCGCTGACCAGGCCGATGGTCCGGCCGTCGACCAGGATCGGGGTGACGGCGCGCACGGAGGGGCCGAGGCTGCCGGTGTACGTCTCGGTGAAGGAGTCGCCGTTCAGCGCGGGGCCGATCGTCCCGAGGAAGTGCTTGCCTATCAGTCTCTCCTCGGGGTGCGTCCAGCGGATGCCGCGCGGATCCATGATCGTCACGAAGTCGACGCCGGTGTCCCGCTGGACGCGCAGGGAGTACGGCTGAAGCCGCGCGGTGGGGTTCGCCGTGCCGATGGCCGCGTGGACGGACGGGGCGTCCGCGACCGAGCGGGCGACCGCCATCGCCTGGCGGCCCGCGGCTTCCTCGGCCTGGCTGCGGTCGCCGGCGTAGGTGAACAGCGCGTACCCGGCGACGAGGACCGCGATGAGCACGGCCTGCATGCCGAAGAGCTGGCCGGCCAGGCTGCGCGGTCGCGGGACACGGGGGAGACGCATGCCGTTCAGTGTGCCTTCCTCTGGCGTGGGCGCCCCAGATGGGTGACGAGGGGCGCCTCAGGTGTGCGTGACGAGGGGCGCCGCAGGTGTGCGCGGCGAGGGGCGCCGCAGGGGTGCCTGACGAAGGGGGTTCCGCAGGGGTGCGCGACCGAGGAGGTGCCCAGAGTGTGTGACGACGCGGGTGCCCCGGGGTGATGAAGCGGATGTCCCGGGGGCGCCTGTGAACTCAATGAACGGAAGGGTGACCGCCCTCACACGCCGGGAGATAGTCCCCTCATCCCCCGGGAGCCCCGCCTCCCGAATCCCCCGGACGTGAGCCGCACGCCGGGTTTCCGCCGGACGTGAGCCGCACGCCGGATGATGCCGACGACGTCGTCAAGGAGGGCAGCCGTGGCCAGCACGCCGCAGACCGCACCTGCCGCACCCGCCACCAGACGGGACCGCACGCACTACCTCTACATCGCCGTGATCGGCGCCGTGATCCTCGGGATCGCGGTGGGCCTGATCGCCCCCGACTTCGCCGTCGAGCTCAAGCCCATCGGTACGGGCTTCGTGAACCTGATCAAGATGATGATCTCCCCGATCATCTTCTGCACGATCGTGCTGGGCATCGGCTCGGTCCGCAAGGCCGCCAAGGTCGGCGCCGTCGGCGGTATCGCGCTCGGCTACTTCCTGGTCATGTCGCTGGTCGCGCTCGCCATCGGCCTGGTCGTCGGCAACATCCTGGAGCCGGGCTCCAGTCTGGCGATGACCGACGCGGTCAAGGACGCGGGACAGGGCCAGGTGTCGGCGGAGGCGCTGCCGCCGGTCGACTTCGTGCTCTCGATCATCCCGACCACGATGGTCTCGGCGTTCACCGAGGGCCAGGTCCTGCAGACCCTGCTCGTCGCGCTGCTCACCGGATTCGCCCTCCAGGCCATGGGGGCGGCCGGGCAGCCGGTCCTGCGCGGGGTGGAGCACATCCAGCGGCTCGTGTTCCGCATCCTCGCCATGGTCATGTGGGCCGCCCCGCTCGGCGCCTTCGGTGCCATCGCCGCCGTCACCGGTTCCGCCGGCTTGGACGCGCTCAAGAGTCTCGCCGTGCTGATGCTCGGCTTCTACGTCACCTGCTTCCTGTTCGTCTTCATCGTGCTCGGGACGCTGCTGCGCGTGGTGACCGGCCTGAACATCCTCACGTTCCTGAGGTATCTGGGCCGGGAGTTCCTGCTGATCCTGTCCACCTCGTCCTCCGAGTCCGCCCTGCCGCGGCTCATCGCGAAGATGGAGCACCTGGGCGTCGGCAAGTCGGTGGTCGGCATCACCGTCCCGACCGGCTACTCCTTCAATCTCGACGGCACGATGATCTACATGACCATGGCCTCGCTCTACATCGCCGACGCGATGGGGACGCCGATGTCCGTCGGGGAGCAGATCCCGCTCCTGCTCTTCCTCCTCGTCGCCTCCAAGGGCGCGGCCGGCGTCAGCGGGGCGGGCCTGGCCACGCTGGCCGGCGGCCTCCAGTCCCACAAGCCCGCCCTGGTGGACGGCGTCGGCCTCATCGTCGGCATCGACCGTTTCATGAGCGAGGCCCGCGCGCTGACGAACTTCGCCGGCAACGCCGTGGCCACGGTCCTGATCGGAACCTGGACGAAGGAGATCGACAGGGAGCGGGTGTCCCAGGTCCTCGCCGGACGGCTTCCCTTCGACGAGAGCACCCTGCTGGACGACTCCGGCGCCACCGACGTCCACGCGGACGTGCCGGAGCAGGGCGGCGAGAAGGAGCCGGCCACGGCCTAGATCGTGTCCCAGTAGCTCCCGGGGGCTGTCAGGCGCTCCCCGCCCGACGGGCCCCGGGATGCCGGGCGGCAGGGCATCCCCCACGGGCCCGGCCGCCCGGTGCACGGCGAACGGCCGGGTCCCCGGGGGTCCCTGACCACCTCCGGGGGCTCAGCCGCTCAGCTTCGCCACGAGTTCGGTGGCGCGCGAGGCGGGTACGCCCGCCGCGGTCAGCATGGTGACCGTGGCGGAGCCGCCCGCCTCCTCCGCTGCCAGGAGGCCGTCGTTCACCGCCTCCATGAGGGCGAACAGGGTCTGCTCGTGCACGTACGCCAGCGCGTACGGAGGCAGCGGCGAGGCGAACACGCCCTGCTCCAGGCCGCGCCGGAGAATCTCCGCGCAGGCCTCGCGGACCGGCGTCAGACGCTCGCGGATGCCCTGCATGGTGACGCTGCGCTGAGCGAGGGCGACCAGCAGCCGGTACCGGTCGGCGATCTCCCAGACGGCCAGGGTCGAGCGGGCCAGCGACTCGGCCGGGTCCGCGACTCCTTCGCGGCCCGCCGCGTGCGCCGCCGCGACCGCCGCCACGGCCTCGTCGGTGAGGGTGCCGACCAGCGCCTCGCGGCTCGGGAAATGCCCGTAGACCGTGCGCCGTACGACTCCCGCCGCCCGCGCGATCTGGTCCATGGACGCGTCGGGGTCACGCAGCAGTTCGGCGAGCGCGACGTCCAGGATGCGGCGGCGGTTCACATCGGCGCGGCTCGGGTTACCCGTGGTCATGGCTGTCATTCTGCCCGCCCGTCGCCGGGCGGCCGCCTGTCCTGTGAGCACAGGGCTCGACCTCCTTCATTTGCACAGCGCTGTGCAATCTCGTATCTTGCACACTGTTGTGCAGTTGCACTCCACTGTGCAAGTTCTGGCACGGACGATCTCCGTGTCCGTCGACGAAGGAAGGGCGACCGTAGCCATGCGTCTCGTCATGAACGAACCGGTCGAGGGGATGGACCGGCCCTACGCCAGGCGGTGGTGGGCGCTGCTGGTCCTCTGCCTGAGCCTGCTGATCATCGTGATGGCGAACACCGCCCTCACGGTCGCGGCTCCCGACATGACCCAGGACCTCGGCCTGTCCAGCGCCGACCTGCAGTGGGTGATCGACGGCTACACCGTCCCGTACGCCGCCCTGATGCTGCTGCTCGGCGCGATCGGGGACAAGTACAGCCGTCGCGGCGCGCTCGTCCTCGGGCTCGTCGTCTTCGGCGGCGGCGCGATCGCCGGCTCGCTCGTCGGCAGTTCCACCGGGGTCATCGCGGCCCGTGCCGTCATGGGTGTCGGCGCCGCGCTGATCATGCCCGCCACCCTCTCCCTGCTCGCCGCGACCTTCCCGCGCGCCGAGCGGGCCAAGGCGATCGTCCTGTGGACCGCCACCGCCGGACTCGCCATCGCCGCCGGTCCGCTGGTCGCCGGCGCCTTGCTGGAGCGCCACGGCTGGTCGTCCACGTTCCTGATCAACGTGCCGATCGCCGCGCTCGCCATCGTCGGCACGCTGGTCCTGGTGCCGCCGTCCAAGGCCGCGCACCACAACCGCATCGACTACGTCGGCGGGCTGCTCTCGGTCGTCTGGATCGGCTCGCTCGTCTACATGATCATCGAAGGCCCGCACTTCGGGTGGGGCGTCAAGGCCGTGACCGCCGCCGTGACCGCCGGGGCCGGACTGGTCCTCTTCGTGCTGTGGGAGCTGCGCCACCCGCGCCCGGTCATTGACGTACGGCGCTTCGGGCACCGGCGCTTCGCCGGTTCGAACCTCGCCGTCGCCCTCTTCTTCCTGGCCGTCTTCGGCGCCTTCTACTACCTCACCCAGCACCTCCAGTTCGTCCTCGGCTACGACGCGCTGGATACCGGCGTACGGATGCTGCCGCTCGCCGGTGCCGTCTTCGTGGGCTCGGCGCTCACCGGGTACCTCACCCCGCGCATCGGCATGAAGTTCACGGTCACCGCGGGAATGGTCGGCGGCACGGCGGCGCTCGCGCTGCTCACCCGGGTGGACGCCTCCTCCGCGTACGGCGATCTCGTCCTGCCCCTCGTCATGCTCGGCCTCGCCATCGGGCTGGCCCTCTCGCCCTGCACGGACGCCATCATGGGCGCGTTCCCCGAGTCCGAACTGGGCGTCGGCGGCGCGGTCAACGACACCTCGCTGGAGCTCGGCGGCTCGCTCGGCATCGCCATCCTCGGTTCGGTGCTGGCGAGTTCGTACTCCTCGCACCTCGCCGACGCGACCGCGGGCAGCAAGCTCCCGGCGGGCACCCTGGCCACGGCCCAGGACTCGGTGGGCGCCGGGTACGCCGTCGCCCAGGGCATCGGCGACAAGGCCCGGGCGCTCGGCGAGCAGGCCGCGCAGTCCCCGAACCCGGAGCAGGCGGCCCAGTTGAAGGCGCAGGCCGGACAACTCGCCGACGGGGCGCACCGGATGGCGGACGCGGTCGGTTCGTCCTTCTCCGATGCCGTGGCGCACACCAGCCTCGTCGGAGCGGTGATCCTGGGCGTGGGCACGGTACTGGTGGCGATCCTGCTGCCCCGCAAGTCCCGCACGGAGGGCGAGGCCGAGCCGGAGGCGCAGCCCGAGTCCGAGGCCGCGGAGGAAGGTGCCGCGCAGGTCGGCGACGGGGGTGAGGAGGGCGGCGGTGATCACGCCGGAACCGTGACCCCCCGGGCCGCCGTCTCGTAGAACATGCACTACCGTGGCCGGGGGGGCGAACCCGACCCGGCGCGCGCGGGGATGCGGCTGTCACACGCGAGAATTAATAGTCTGGGCCGGGCGCAGAGAGGGCCGCACGGGTC
>NZ_JBHYXD010000094.1:19926-34404 GCF_042751995.1 Streptomyces sp. NPDC059371
GCCGCCCCGCCCCCCCCCCCTGCCTTCTTCTTTCACTTCCCCCCCCCCCCCCCCCCCCCCCCCCCCCCCCCCCCCCCACGGCACGTTCTGCGGAGGACACCGAGCATGAAGATCGACTGGGACCGGCGCACCTGCGCGCGCAAGGGGCACATCACCTACGCGCCGGACGACCCGCGTCTGCGGGTGCGGCTGCACGCCGAGACCGCGCTCGGGGAGGTCTGGCGCTGCCTGCGCTGCGGTGACTTCGCGCTCGGCGCCCCGCACGGCGCCGGACCGGCCGCGGAGGCGCCCCTGGTCCCGCGCGGCAAGGTGCTCCGCGACCTGTTCATCCTGCGCTTCCTGGCGATCGAGCGCGCCGTGCGCGGGGTGTTCATCGTGCTGGTCGCGGCCGCCGTGTGGAAGTTCAGCAACAGCCAGGACGCCGTGCGCCGGCTGTTCGACGAGTACCTCGACGTCCTCAGGCCGGTCTTCCGCCACTTCCACTACGACCTCGACCACTCGCCTGTGGTCGGCACCATCCAGAAGACCTTCGGCTACAAGCACTCCACGCTGCTGCTGGTCGCGGCCCTGCTGCTGGCGTACGCGCTGATCGAGATCGTCGAGGCGGCCGGGCTCTGGTACGCCAAGCGCTGGGCGGAGTACCTGACGGTCGTCGCCACCGCCGCGTTCCTCCCGCTGGAGATCTACGAGCTCACCGAGCACATCAGCTGGCTGAAGATCGCGACGCTGGTCCTGAACATCCTGGCCGTCCTCTACATCGCCCTCGCCAAACGGCTGTTCGGCCTGCGCGGCGGACACAAGGCGTTCGAGGCGGAGCGGCAGAGCGCGTCCCTGCTGGAGGTGGAGGAGTCCGCCGGGGTCATGGTCTGACCCCGGCGCCCGGAGTGCCCGTGCCGGCCCGGGTCACCGGCCGAGCCGGGCCAGGTCCTCGGGGCTCAGCACCAGGTCCGCGGCCCGCGCGGAGTCCAGGGCGGTCTCCGGGCGGGTGGCGCCCGGGATCGGGATCACCGTGGGGGCGAGCGACGACAGCCAGGCGAGGGCCACCCGCTGAGGGCTCACGCCGCGCTCCCGGGCCACCGCGTGGAAGGCCCCGAACCGCTCCCGTGAACCGTCGGTGGTCCCGCCGCCGGACGGGCCGTCCAGTGAGCTGCGGGAGATGCCGCCCAGCGGGCTCCAGGGCAGGAAGGCGAGCCCCAGCCCGGCGCAGAGGAGCAGTTCGGGGTCGCTGTCGCGCACCGCGGGGGAGTACTGGTTCTGGACGGAGACCAGCCGGTCGCCGAGGATCGCGTGGGCCCGGCGGATCTGGTCGGCGGTGGTGTTGGAGATGCCGGCCAGCCGGATCGTGCCCGCGTCGAGCAGGTCGCGCAGGGCGCCGACGGAGTCCTCGAAGGGGACGGCCGGATCGGGCTTGTGCAGTTGGTAGAGGCCGATCGCCTCCAGGCCCAGTCGCTTCAGGGATGCCTCGGCCGCCGCCTTGAGGTGACGCGGGGAGCCGTTCACCGTCCAGGTGCCGTCCGCGGGTCTGCCGCGGCCGCCCTTCGTGGTCACCAGGACATCCGCGGTGTCACCGCCGTACGTCGCCAGGGCGCGGGCCACGAGCCGTTCGTTGTGGCCGGCTTCGCCGCCGGGCAGGTGATACGAGTCCGCCGTGTCGAGGAGGGTGACACCGGCGTCGAGGGCCGCGTGCACCGTCGCCAGGGCCCGCGCCTCGTCCGGCCGTCCCTCGATGGACAGGGGCATCGTGCCGAGCCCCACCGCGCTCACCCGGAGCCCGCCCAGTGTGCGGTACCGCATGTCAGTCGTCCTTTCCGAGCGTCTCGGCCACGGCACGCGGCAGCCAGGCCCGCGCCTCGCCGAAGGGGAAACCGAGCCGCGCGGCCCGGGTGTTGTCCATGCCGTAGGAACGGCGGAAGGAGAAGGGGGAGACCTCGCCCACCTCGACGGCCTCCAGAACCGTCCTGCCGTCCGGGAGACGCGCGCCGATCGCCTCGCACAACTCCCGTGTGGTCAGCGCCCCGTGGGAGGCCGCGTTGACCGGGCCGGTGAAGTCCTCGCCCACCGTCCAGAACAGGAAGTCGGCGATCTCCTCGACGTGGATGTACGTCGCCGGGTGGTTCACGGCGGGCACGGCGATGGTCGCGCCGGTGCGGATCCGGTCGGCGTAGTGCTCCAGCCGTCCGGTGAAGTCGTCGTCCCCGCCCAGCACATGGGCGACGCGCACGGCCACGTACGGGAACGCGGGACCGGCCGCCGCGAACACCGCCTCGGCCTGCCGCTTGCCCTCGCCGTAGTGCGCGTCCAGGAACTCCACTTCGTCCCACGGGAGTTCGAGATCGACGGCGACCGTGCGGGCGTCCACGGCGTCCTCGCCGACCGGGTCGGCCGTGTCCTCGTACTCGTACACCTCGACCGTCGACGTCATCACGTACCGGCGCGTGCGCCCCGCGAAGACCCGGCGGGCGATCTCCGCCTGCCGCGGTGTGTAGCAGACCTGGTCGACGACGACGTCGAACACCCGTGACCCCAGCGCCTTCGCCAGGGACTCCTCGTCGCCGCGGTCGGCGATCAGATGGACCGTCCCGGCGGGCGGCGCGGACGAGCCGCGGTTGACGACGGTGACCCGGTCACCCGCCGCCAGAAGCCGGGATATGAGACGTTTTCCGAAATACCGGTTCCCGCCGATGACGCAGATCTCCCGCATGTCGCCCTCCCCATTTCCCCGCACCCGTGCCGCGTGCACCCGTGCGTACCGCTCCCCGCGCCGGTCACCGTTTCGCCGGGCGTTCACGGTGCTTCGTCCTGTGGTCATAATTCTCCCGTCGCAGAGGCCGGGACCGAAGGGGGAGACATGGGAGATCCGGCGGTCGCACCGAAAGAAACACGGCATCCGCGCGCCGTCTCCGGCGAAACACCGGCGGGCTTCGACGCGCTCGACCGGCAGATCCTGGAACTGCTCCAGAGCGAGGGCCGCATCAAGCTCAGCGAACTGGGCCGCCGCGTCCGGCTGAGCCCGGCCGCCGTCGCCGAGCGGGTGCGCCGGCTGGAGGCGACCGGAGCGATCACCGGCTACGGCGCCCAGGTGTCGGCCTCCCGGCTCGGCTACGGCATCCAGGCCTTCATCCGCGTCGATCCGCACGGCGGGTACACGCTGAAGCACCCCCGGACGCTGGAACTGCTGGCCCGCCCCGAGGTCACCGAGGCCCACCACGTCGTCGGCGAGGACTGCTGGATCCTCAAGGTCGCCGTCGAGGACACCATCCACCTGGAGGACGTCCTGGAACAGACCTCCGCGCTGGGGCGGACGACGACCTCGATCGTGCTGTCGTCCCCGGTGGACCGCAAGCCGCTGCTTCCGCGCACCACACGCTGACCCCCGCCGGGACGCCCCCTCGCGGACGCTTGCCTTGACGTCGGCGTCAAGGACTACCGTCGGGGACATGCGAATCGGCGAGCTGGCCGCACGGGCCGGGACGACCACGCGGACCCTGCGCTACTACGAGTCGCGGGGGCTGCTCCCCGCGCGGCGGGGCGAGAACGGGTACCGCGCGTACGACGAGGACGATCTGCGGCTGCTCCGGCAGATCAGGACGCTGCAGGACTTCGGGTTCGACCTGGAGGAGACGCGGCCCTTCGTGGAGTGCCTGCGGGCCGGGCATCCCGAGGGCGACGCGTGCCCGGCGTCCCTGGACGTCTACCGGCGCAAGCTCGGCGAGCTCGACTCGCTGATCGACGAGCTGCGGTCGGTGCGCGCGCAGGTCGGCGAGCAGCTCGCGCGGGCGGAGCGGGCACGTGACGCGCTGGCGGCCGACGCGGAGGTCCCGGGTGGTCCGGAACCTGTGTGCGAACTGGGAGGGCGGACGCGATGATCAGGGCGGCAGGCGTGACCGAGGTGACGGACGCGGACTTCGGGGTGGAGGTGATCGGCTCGGATCTGCCCGTGCTGGTGGAGTTCACGGCCGACTGGTGTCCGCCGTGCCGGCAGATGGGTCCCGTGCTCAGCCAGCTGGCCTTCGAGGAGGCCGACCGGTTCAAGGTGGTCCAGCTCGACGTCGACACGAATCCGGAGACGACCCTGGCGTACGGCGTGCTGTCGATGCCGACGTTCATGGTCTTCCGCGCCGGTGAGCCCGTGAAGTCGATGGTCGGAGCCCGGGCCAAGCGACGGCTGCTCCAGGAGCTGGCCGACGTGCTCTGATCCCACCCGGCAGAGAACCCGGCACACAAAAAATCCCCTGGACAATTGCGTCCGGGGGATTTCCCTGCGTATATTCAATGATTCGCGACTTCGAAGATTCGAGTCGCGGAGAAGTTCAGTAGGCGCAGTATATCCGGGCGGGAGCGGAATTGTCAAACAAGGGATCGCACACAGAATTCCCCGATGATGAACTGCGAAGTGAGCAGGAATTCATCGACGGGTTGTACACGCGTGTGGACGCCCTGCGCGGCTCCACCGAGGCCTCCGTCGAGGACGCGCTCGCCCAGGGCAACACCCCCATGCAGGCCCGGCTCGAACGGGACGTCCTGGTCTCCGAACGTTCGGGACTGCTGGCCGCGCTGAACGCCGTGGACGGCTCGCTCTGCTTCGGCCGCATCGACCTGTCCCCCGTGGAAGGGGCGCCCGCCGCCGGCGTCAGCCACCACATCGGCCGGATCGGCATCCGCGCCGACGACATCGAGCGCACCCCGATCCTCATCGACTGGCGGGCCCCGGTCGCCCGCCCCTTCTACCTGGCCACCGGGCACACCCCGATGGGCCTGCGCCGCCGCCGGCACATCGGCACCGCCGGACGGCACGTCACCGACCTGCACGACGAGATCCTCGACCTCGGCGACCGCGAACGCACCGGCCACGAGGACCCGGCCGGCGACGCCGTGCTGCTCGCCGCGCTCAACTCGGCCCGCACCGGCCGGATGAGCGACATCGTGCAGACCATCCAGGCCGAGCAGGACCGGATCATCCGCGCGCCGCACCGGGGCGTCATGGTCGTCGAGGGCGGCCCCGGCACCGGCAAGACGGCCGTCGCCCTGCACCGCGCCGCCTATCTGCTGTACGAACACCGTGAACTGCTCGCCAAGCGGGCCGTCCTGATCGTCGGCCCCAACCCGGCCTTCCTCGGCTACATCGGCGAGGTGCTGCCCTCGCTCGGCGAGACCGGCGTACTGCTCTCCACCGTCGGTGAACTCTTCCCCGGTGTCCACGCGACCGCCGCCGACACCCCCGAGGCGGCCGCCGTGAAGGGCCGCGCCCGGATGGCCGACGTCCTCGCCGAGGTCGTCCGGGACCGGCAGGCCCTGCCCGACCCGGTGATCGCCATCGAGCACGACCGGGACGTCCTGATGCTCGACGCGGGCCTCGTCCAGGTCGCCCGGGACCGCACCCGCGCCGCCGGTCTGCCCCACAACGCGGCCCGCGAACACTTCGAGGGCCACATCCTCAACACCCTCACCGACATGCTCGCCGAACGCATCGGCACGGACCCCTTCGACGGCTCCAACCTCCTCGACCCCAGCGACATCACCCAGATCCGCGACGAGCTCGCCGAGAACCCCGAAGTCTGGTCGGCGATCGACCAGTTGTGGCCGAGAGTGACCCCGCGCCGGCTGGTCGCCGACTTCCTGGCCGACCCGTACGGCTACGTCCCCGACGAGGACGCGACGGCGATCCTGCGCCCCTCGACCCGGGCCGGCGACTGGACCGCCGCGGACGTCCCGCTGCTGGACGAGGCGGCCGAACTCCTCGGCGAGGACGACCGGGTCGCACGCGCGCTGGCCGACCGGGAACGCCGTACCCAGATCGCCTACGCGCAGGGTGTGCTGGACGTCTCCTACGCCTCGCGGACGTACGAGTTCGAGGACAAGGACGAGGAGGACTCCGAGATCCTGTCCGCGCACAACATCATCGACGCCGAGCGGATGGCCGAGCGGCACGAGGAGGACGACCACCGCAGCGCCGCCGAGCGCGCCGCCGCCGACCGGACGTGGGCCTTCGGCCACATCATCGTGGACGAGGCGCAGGAGCTGTCGCCGATGGCGTGGCGGCTGCTCATGCGCCGCAGTCCCACGCGGTCGATGACCCTCGTCGGCGACCCCGCGCAGACCGCGGAGGCGGCGGGGGTCGGCTCGTGGGAGGAGATCCTCGCCCCGTACGTGCAGGACCGCTGGGAGCACACCCGGCTCGGCGTCAACTACCGCACCCCGTCCGAGATCATGGACGTCGCCGCAGGTGTCGTACGGGCCGAGCGCCCCGGGTTCGAGCCGCCGCGCTCCGTCCGGTCCACCGGAGTGCGGCCCTGGGCGCGTGAGGCAGGGGACGACCTGCCCGGCGCGGTCGCCAAGGCCGTCGCCGAACTGACCCCTGCCGAGGGCCGGCTCGCGGTGATCGCGCCGCGGGCCCTGCACACCGCGCTCGCCGGCCGGCTGGACGGGGTGACGGCGGGCGGGGAACCCGACCTCACCCACACGGTCGTCCTCCTCGACCCCCGGCAGGCCAAGGGCCTTGAGTTCGACTCCGTCCTGGTGGTCGAGCCCGCGTCGTACGGGACGAGCGACCTGTACGTGGCACTGACCAGGGCCACCCAGGCGCTGGGCGTCCTGTACACCGGCGACCTGCCCGCCTCGCTGCGGGGCACCGGGCTGGAGTGAGGCCCTGCCCGGTTCCCGGCGGTGTGTCCGCCGGGAACCGGGGCGGCGCGTCGCGTGCCGGACGGACGGGAACGGTCGGACGGACCCTAGGCGGGCCGCAGCCACACGGTCGCGAGGGGCGGCAGGGTGAGCCGGATGCTGGCCGGGCGGCCGTGCCGGCCCGTGGGCTCCGGCTTGACGGGGTCGGGGTTGGTGACATCGCCGCCGCCGTAGCGCCCGGTGTCGGTGTTGAGGATCTCGTGCCAGGCGGGGATCTCCTCCGGGACGCCGAGGCGGTAGCCGTGGCGGACGGCGGGGGAGAAGTGGGAGACGGCGAGCAGGGGGGTGCCGTCGGCGGCGTGACGCAGGAAGGCGAAGACGTTGTCGTCGGCCGAGTCACCGGTGATCCAGGTGAAGCCGGACGGGTCCGTGTCGCGTTCCCACAGCGCGGGTTCGTGCCGGTAGACGGTATTGAGGTCACGGACGAGGTCCCGTACGCCACGGTGGTCGGGCTCTGCGCCGTACGCCGGGTCGAGGAGCCACCAGTCCGGGCCGTGGGCCTCGGACCACTCGGCGCCCTGGGCGAACTCCTGCCCCATGAAGAGCAGTTGCTTGCCGGGGTGGGCCCACATGAAGGCGAGGTAGGCGCGGACGTTGGCGCGCTGCTGCCACCAGTCACCGGGCATCTTGGAGACCAGCGAGCGTTTGCCGTGCACGACCTCGTCGTGGGAGATCGGCAGGACGTAGTTCTCGCTGTAGGCGTACACCATCGAGAAGGTCATCTCGTCGTGGTGGTACTTGCGGTGCACCGGGTCGTGGGACACGTAGTCCAGCGAGTCGTGCATCCACCCCATGTTCCACTTCAGCCCGAACCCCAGACCGCCGAAGCCTCCGGGGCCGGTGTGGTGGGTGGCCCGGGTGACGCCGTCCCAGGCGGTGGACTCCTCGGCGACGGTGACGACACCGGGGTTGCGGCGGTAGACGGTGGCGTTCATCTCCTGGAGGAAGGCGACGGCGTCCAGGTTCTCGCGGCCGCCGTGCTCGTTGGGGACCCACTGGCCCGGTTCGCGGGAGTAGTCGAGATAGAGCATGGAGGCGACGGCGTCGACCCGCAGGCCGTCGATGTGGAACTCCTCGCACCAGTAAGTGGCGTTGGCGACGAGGAAGTTGCGGACCTCGCGGCGGCCGTAGTCGAATTCGAGAGTGCCCCAGTCGGGGTGGTCGGCGCGTCGCGGGTCGGCGTGTTCGTACAGCGGGCGGCCGTCGAACTCGGCGAGCGCCCACTCGTCGCGGGGGAAGTGCGCGGGCACCCAGTCCATCAGGACGCCGACCCCCGCGCGGTGCAGGGCGTCGACGAGGTACTTGAAGTCGTCTGGGGTGCCCAGGCGCGCGGTGGGCGCGTAGAACCCGGTGACCTGATAGCCCCACGAGCCGCCGAAGGGATGCTCGGCGACGGGCATCAGCTCGACATGGGTGAAGCCGAGGTCCGTGACGTAGGCGGGGAGCTGGTCGGCGAGTTGACGGTAGGTCAGGCCAGGCCGCCAGGACGGGAGATGCACCTCGTACACCGAGAACGGCGCCTCATGGGCCGGCCGGTCGGCCCTCCGCTCCATCCACTCCGAGTCGCGCCACTCGTGGTGGGAGGCGTGGACGACCGACGACGTGGCGGGCGGCGTCTCGGTACGGCGGGCCATCGGGTCCGCGCGCAGGGTGCGGGAGCCGTCGGGGCGGGCGATGTCGAACTTGTACAGCTCGCCCTCGCCGATCCCCGGAACGAACAGCTCCCACACTCCGGAGGAACCCAGCGACCGCATCGGATGGCCCGTGCCGTCCCAGAAGTTGAAGCCGCCGGCCAGGCGCACACCGCGCGCGTTCGGGGCCCACACCGTGAACCGCGTTCCGGTGACGCCCTGGTGCTCCATCGGCTCGGCGCCGAGTGCCCGCCACAGTTCCTCGTGCCGGCCCTCGCCGATCAGATGCAGGTCCAGCTCGCCGAGCGCGGGCAGGAACCGGTAGGCGTCCTCGGTCTCCAGCACCGTCCCCTCGTAGGCCACGACCAGCCGGTACGTGTCGGGAACCGCGCGCAGCGGCAGCAGCCCCGAGAAGAACCCGTCCCCGTCGTCGCGCAGTTCCGCGCGCAGCTCGTCCGTGACGACCGTGACCCCGAGCGCGTACGGGCGAAAGGCCCGGAAGGCGACGCCGTCCGGTATCGGATGGGCGCCCAGCACCCCGTGCGGATCGTGGTGCGTGCCGTCGAGCAGCCCACGGCGGTCCGCCGGGCCGAGACCGGCGGGATGTGTCGGCGCGACGGGGACACCGCCGCCGGCCGCCGGCCTCCCGGCGGGCTTCCTGTCTTCGGGAGCCGGTTCGTTCGCGCTGGTCTTCTTCGGAGTGTCGTCGGACCGGGGGCGGGACGTCACGGGCGGAGCCTCCTCGGGCGGGTGAGCTGGGGGCAGGACACTGGGGGGATCAGGGGGACGTGGCCAGCCGCCGTACCGCCGCGAGCGGAACCGGCAGCCAGTCCGGGCGGTGCCGGGCCTCGTACACGACCTCGTACACCGCCTTGTCCGTCTCGAAGGCACGCAGTAATACGGGATCCGTGCGCGGGTCGAGGCCGCTGACCTCGGCGTATCCGGTGCAGTAGGCGGCCCGGCAGGTGTCTGCCCAGCCGGACTCCGCCGGTGCCCACGCCGCGCCCGGCGCCTGGGGCACGGAGTGGGCCGCGTAGTCGAAGGAGCGGAGCATGCCCGCGATGTCACGTGCCGGGGGCTGGGGCATCCGGCGCTCCGCGAGCGGTTTCGACGGTTCGCCCTCGAAGTCGATGAGCGACCACCCCCCGTCCGGGGAGCGCAGACACTGGCCGAGATGCAGATCGCCGTGGACGCGCTGGGCCGTCCACGTGTGGCCCTCGGCGGACAGGCCGGCCAGCGCCTCGAACGCGGTCCGCAACCCGGGTGCGTGGGGCCGGAGCACGGGCACCGCACGCGCGGCGGCGTCCAGTCGCTCGGTCATCGCCTCGACGAGCTGCCGCACCTGGGCGCTGCCCAGGGTCACCACGGGCAGCGCGCGGGCCAGCGCCGTGTGCACCTCGGCGGTGGCCCGCCCGAGGGCCCGCGCCTCGGCGGCGAAGTCCTCGCCCTTGGCCAGTTCGCGCAGCGCCAGCTCCCAGCCGTCCGAGGCGCCCTGCACGAAC
Source organism: Streptomyces sp. NPDC059371 (assembly GCF_042751995.1). Lineage (NCBI taxonomy): Bacteria > Bacillati > Actinomycetota > Actinomycetes > Kitasatosporales > Streptomycetaceae > Streptomyces > Streptomyces sp. NPDC059371. The sequence continues at coordinate 29,741 of NZ_JBHYXD010000094.1, forward strand.
GGCTGGAGCACGCCCAGGACGTACGACTGCCCGGACAGCTCGGTCCGCATCCAGGCGGTGGGTGCCGGAACCCGGGCGCAGCCCTCGCGGGCCAGGGCCAGCGGCAGTTCGAGGTCGGGGTTGATCCCGGGAACGATCCGGCGCAGCAGCTTGAGGATGAACGTGTCCCCGTACACCACGGACGAGTTGGACTGCTCGGCGGTCATCATCCGCGGCACGAGACCGGGCCGTATCTCCCGCCCGGTGTCCCGCTCGAAGCGCAGCCCGCCGATGCGGGCCCGGGAGCGCAGGGCCTCCAGGAGCACATCGGCGGGCTGGGGGTCGTACAGGGCCTCGTACACCGTGTGTCCGGCGAGGGGCCCCTCGGTCAGATGCCCGATCAGCGCCGGAGCGAGCCTCGGCGGCAGCGCCTCGCGTACGCCGATCAGTAACTGGTAGCAGTCGCCGGGGACGGCCGGGGCGCCCGGCACGGGCGGCTGATGGGCCCGCGTCAGCAGGTGGAACAGGCCCAGCGGGCCCTTCGCCGGCAGCAACTCGGTGGCGGCGACCGGCGAGAGGCCGGTGACGGGCCGTCCCTTGCCGGCGAACCAGCGCTGCCGCGGCAGCCAGTCACGCAGCAGGGGATCGAGTGACGCCAGAAGGCCGGGACCTGGGGGCGCGGTGCGTGTGACGGCTTCCGACATGGGTCGCGTCCTTTCCCCGGGGTCGGGGTGTTACGTATGCGTGCCCCGGGCGCAGCCGTGGAAACCGCCCCGCCCGGGGGCCTTTTCAGTCGGGTGGGTCCAGGAGATTTCCTGCGGACATGGCACAAGGGTGTCCAATTCCGGTGTGTGACACCAGACCTGGACACCCGTGCGCCGTTCACTCCGCCTGTTCCGCGTGGGACCGGACCGAAGTGCCCGGGTCAGGCGGTGGTGTAGGCGAAGGTGAGGCGGATGTCCTTCGCGTGGTCCTTGGAGAGCTTGTCGCCCGACTTCTTGGGCGTGAGCCAGACTTCGTACTCCGCGGAGTCGCCGTGCTGATCGGCCGCCGCCTTCAGCACGGCCGTTCCCTTGACCCGCCTGACCTCCGCCGTGACCTTCCCGACGAGGTCGGAGGGCAGGGTGACGGTGGCCGTGACCGACAGATCGATGTCACCGGTGTTCCGCGCCGTGAAGCCACCGACCATCTTGGCGGCGGTCCCGGTGAACTCGATCTCCTTGTTCTTGTACGTGAAGACCGGGGCGGCGTTCGTGAACCAGTCGCTGGAGTTCAGGGCACCGGTCGTCAGCCTGGCGGTCTTCGTGGGCGTGGGTGTCGGCGTGGGTGTCGGGGTGGGTGTGGGAGTGGGTGTGGGTGTGGGCGTCGGGGTGGGAGGGAAGTCCGCCTCGACCGTGAAGGACCCTGTCACGGTGCTGGTGAACGTGGCGCCGCTGCTCACGCCGACAAGGCCGATGCCGCCCGCGGCCAGTACGAGTACCGCCGCGATCTTTCTCCGGTCGGAGATGGCCATGGGTGTAGCGCCCTTCTGATTGAGCTGGGGTCGGGTCTACGCCCCGGTGAAGGGGCGCCATGGCGGTGAACGCCTTGGCCCACCCGGCCCGTCCGACGCGAGGTCGGAGCGGACCGGGTGGGCTGGGGGCTCGCCCGGGACGCGCCTGGATCAGGCGGTGGCGTTCACGCGGAACGTGACCTTGGCCGTCTTGCCGGAGGACTCGTTGCCGAGGTTCGTGGCCTTGATGACGACGCGGTACTGGACGTAGTGGCCGGGGGCGACCGTGTCGGACCCGTCGGTGTCGCCACCGGTGCGGACGAACGACACCTGGACGTCGAGGTCACCGGTACGCGCCACGCTCGGGGCGAAGGTCACCGGAATGTCGCCGCGGTTCCAGACGGTGAGGTTCGAGTTGTTGAGCGGAACGGCGATCTCGTCCGTCGACGACTTGATCAGCAGCGGCTCGTCGAGCGTGGCCGTGTGACCGTCGTCGCCGATCGTCCAGCCGTCGGCCTGGATCGCGATCTTCGCCGTGCCGGCCTTGACCGTGGACTCGGCGGTCACGGTGTCGGTGAACACGGCGCTGCTGCCGATGCTCACCAGACCGATGCTGCCGGCCAGGATCGCCGCGACGGCGACCGCCTTCTTCTTGTTGGAAATGGCCATGTGAAGGACCTTTCGGGAGCGGGGCTCCGGCGTGCGGGGGCATCTGCCCGGCCCGACCGGTGGACCCGTAGGGTGGCCGCAGCGCCCGAACCCGCCGCGGGAGGGCAATCCCACGGCGGGTCGGTGGTCACTGGACCAGGGCGTTTTTGCGGGGTGGGCCGGAGGTTCCGGCCGATGGAAGCGGTCGGAACCGCTCCGGCCCACTCACGCGAGGGTGGATCAGGAGGCGGCGGTGACCTTGACGGCGACCGAACCGGTCAGGTTCTGCCAGGAGTTGTCGAGGTTCTTGACCTCGATCTCCACCCGGTAGGTGGCCTTGGCGCCCTTGTTCAGCCAGGTCGTGTCGGTGGCGGCGTCGACGCGCGTCACCTTCACGTTGAGGGCGCCGCCCAGGTCGCCGCTCTTCACGACGTCGAACGCGACGCCCGCACCGGCGGTGCCGTCGTTCTCGACCGTGAAGTTGGTGACCAGACGGCTGGTGGAGGAGCCCAGGAGCTGCTCGCCCTCGAGCACGGCGTAGTTGCCGGACACGATGTTCCAGGCCGAGGTCCCGCCCCAGGTGTAGGTGGCGTGCGGGGCGACACCGTCGTACGCCGAGGTGGCGCCTTCGGCCTTGACGATGTTGAGGTCGGCGTGGCCGGAGCGCAGGTCCGTCTGCGCGGTGACCGTGTCGGTGAAGGTGGCGCCGGCGCCGGCGCCGATGAGGGCGAGGCTGCCGACGGCGATCGCGGCGGCCGCGATCGTCTTCTTCTTGGCGGAAATGGCCACGGTGTTGGGCCCTTCTGTTGGATGGGTGAGACTTCGGGCTTGCGCCCAGGGCACGACATGGCCTCCCGGCGGCCCGTTGGCCGGGTGCCGCCCGGAGTCGTGTCACGGGAAAGGGATCCCGTCGCCCTCAGGGGGTGGTGGTCTGTGGAGTGGGCTTCTTCGGGCGCCACAGCAGGACGACGGTGCCGCCCACGATCAGCACGGCGGCCGCGCCGAGCAGCGCCCTGAAGCCGGTTTCGGTGTGGATCGAGGTGACGACGAAGCCGATGTACGGCACGTCGTGACGGACGATCCAGGCGGTGTCGCCCTTGGGGCGGACGTGCCAGGGGTCCTGGGTCCGGTTGGCGTCGCCCTTGGTCTCGAGCACCGGACCCTGCGCGGAGGGCGTGATCTTCACGATCCGGTGGACGACCTGGCGTTCCGGCTCGTCCGGGCGGTGAAAGATAACGATGTCACCGACCTTCAGCGACTTCACCGGCTCCCGCTGCGCGATCACGACGCTTCCGGTCGGCAGCTTCGGCTCCATGCTGCCGCTGAGAACCGAACTGGCCTCCCATTCGCCGGACTTGACCGAGACCGCCGCCACGGCGAAACCGATGGTGAGCAGGACGACCACGAGACTCAGCAGGGCCGAGAGGACCCGGTGGACCCAGTGCCGACGCCGCCCGGGCGGCCGCTCGGCGGCCGGCGTCCCGGCGGGTTCCGCCGTCGCACCGCGTACTGCCAGCTTCAACTGTTCTCTCCTGCGGACGAGTTCGGGCATGCGGGCAGTGCGGAACGCACGGTCGCCGAGCCACCGGGGGAGGGCGCGGGGAATGCCGCTCAGGGGCTTGCGCATCCCCCGCGCCCGTCTGGGGGAAGAGCCGCGGAGTCCGCGGGACTTCCGTGTCCGAGTGCGGGTCGGAAGGAGGGCGGCGACAGGACGGGCCCTTCACCCGGGAGACAGAGCGGGTCCCCGGGTCGTCCCGTCGCCGCGGTCTTCACAGGACACGCACAACGTCGGGTCGGAGGCCGGCCGACCGTGAGGTCGCCCGTCGGTACGGGGTGCCGGTCCGCCGAAAAGGAGAGCCGCTATAAAACGGTGCCTGGCCTGGACAATCTCATCCACTCCCGCGCTGTGCGCATGCCATGAACTCCCCCCCAGGGAGTGGCCTCCGTCGAGGTGGCCAAGATCAGATTAGGGGTGTGTGTGCATGGTGGGAAGTGTGTGGATGAAGTGTGGAGGCCGCGTTATCATAGCGTGACATTGAGGTGGTTTAAAGGTGGTGAGACAGCCTCTGTTGAGGCTTCCGGGGGGTGTGCCCGGATCTGGCGGGTGCCGGGCCGAACGCCGGTATTCAAGGGGCATGTCACGGCGTGACCAGGCGTCAACGGCCGTGTCCGGAACCCTGGTTGGGTTCCGGACGGTGTCCTTTGCGTGGAATACGGCTCGCTAGACGGATTCCTTCCGGAGCCGGAACCAGTAGAAGCCGTGACCGGCGAGGGTCAGCAGGTAGGGCAGTTCACCGATGGCCGGGAACCGCACGCCGCCGATGAGCTCGACTGGGTGCCTGCCGTTGAACTCGCGCAGGTCGAGCTCGGTGGGCTGGGCGAAGCGCGAGAAGTTGTGCACGCACAGCACCAGGTCGTCGTCCCCCTCGCCCTCGACCGACGGTGCCTCGCGCAGGAAGGCGAGGACGGCGGGGTTGGAGGAGGGGAGTTCGGTGTAGGAGCCGAGTCCGAAGGCTTTGTTCTGTTTGCGGATCTCGATCATGCG
>NZ_JBHYXD010000095.1:0-33576 GCF_042751995.1 Streptomyces sp. NPDC059371
CCACACTCACTCCCCTCCTCTCTCCATCTCCCGCGCTTGTGGCTCCGGGCGGGGGCGCCCCCCCCCCCCCCCCGCCCCCCCCCCCCCCCATTTCCGCGCGCTGCCAGCCGGCTCAGGCGGCGGCGGGCTCGGGCCGGCGCAGTTCGGCCTGGCCGAAGAGGAGGGCGTAGCCGCCGGGGAGCTGGCGCAGGATGCGGGCGAGGAGCTCGGGGCCTGCGAGGCGGCCGGCGACGGCGAGTACGGCGCCGGTGTCCCAGCGGGCGGTGGCCGGGGTGGCTCCAGTGCGCGCGGCGAGGTCTTTGACGAAGCCCCAGCCGGTGAGGTGTTCGGTGTCGGGGATCTGGGTGGTCAGGGTGAGGCCGGCCTCGACGGGCAGGCACTGGGCGAGAGCGATGCGTTCGTCGCCGGTGAGCTGGCGTCCGAGGGCGGCCAGGACGTGGTGGACGGCTTCCGCGGCGCGTTCGCGGGTGGGGTAGGCGCCTTCGTAGCGCACGTGTTCCAGCATCTGGTCGAACGTCATGGCGTGATGGGCCGGATTCGGTCGAGGCTGGTCGTACATGGCTGCGGTTGCCTTTCTCTGCGAAGGATCCGGCCTCCGGCCGGTGGCGGTCAGGCGGGTTGGGGGTGGCCGAAGAGGAGGTCGTAGCCGTGCGGGAGCTGGAGCAGGACCTCACGGATCAGGACGTCGCCCGCGGCGGCGGCCGCGGTGGACAGGACCGCTCCGATGTCCCACAGGGCCGTCTTCTCGGTCGCACCGTCTATCCAGGCCGCGGTCGCGCGGACGAACCGCTCCGGTGAGAGCGGTTCCGCTGCCTGGAGCGGGTTGAGGAGGATCAGCGCGTACGTTTCGGGGAGGCGGGCGGCCAGTTCGGCCCGCACGGTGCCGACCAGATGTGCGCCGAGCAGGGCCAGTACGACGCGGGCAACGCGGTCGGCCTCTTCCGTGGTTTCGTACTCGCCGCGTTCCTGGACATGGGCCAGAAACGACTCCCTGCGCATCGACATCACGTCACCTCCGGGACAGGGGTGAAGGGGCGGAGGGCGGGGTGCCGGAGGCGGAAATCGACTCTTCCCGCCCTCCACTGCCGACTGGTACTTGAGGGTTCAGCCGGAGATCTGCTTGCGGCCGCTCTCGCCGCCGATGCTGATCTTGCGGGGCTTGGCGCGCTCGGCGATCGGGATCCGCAGGGTCAGGACACCCGCGTCGTAATCGGCCTGGATGCGCTCGGTGTCCAGGGTGTCGGCCAGCATGACCTGGCGGGAGAAGACACCCAGGGGCCGCTCGGAGAGCTCCACCTTCAGGGAGTCGGCCTTCGCTACCGGGCGGCGCTCCGCCTTCACGGTCAGCATGTTCCGCTCGACGTCGATGTCGATCGCTTCCGGGTTCACCCCGGGGACGTCGAAGGCGATCACGTACTCCTCGCCCTCGCGGTAGGCGTCCATCGGCATCACCGACGGCTTCGACCAGGTCCCGGACGTACCCGACAGCTGCTGGACGATCCGGTCCATCTCGCGGAACGGGTCAGTGCGCATCAACATCGCGAAACACCTCCAGTTGGTTCAGGCAGAAACTGCCAATGCGCTTCAACGTGCATCCGTTGTAACATGTCATCCAAGCGATGACAAGTAAGGAGTCATCTGAAGGATGACGAGACGACGGAGAGCCCCATGCACGAACCCACCCCGCCGGCCGCACCCGTCCCCTTCCCTGCCGCCGCGGCGGCTCTGGAGGCCATCAACCAGTCCGTAAGAGACGCGCAGCAGTCCTCCGCGCAAACGCCTGCGCCCCCAGCGCCACCCGCGGTCGGCTCCGGCCCGCACCCGGCCCTGGCCGCACTGCTGACGCTGCGCGAGGTTCGCGAACAGCTCGCCAGTTGGGAGAGCGGGCTGATCGAGACCGCCCGCGGTGAGGGTGCGAGCTGGGCCGAGCTCGCCGGGCCCCTCGGGGTCGCCAGCCGCCAGGCCGCCGAACGCCGCTACCTCCGCCTGCGCCCCGGCACCCCCGGCTCCACCGGCGAAGAACGTGTCCAGGCCACCCGCGACACCCGCGCCGCCGACCGCACCGTCACCGCCTGGGCCCGCGACAACGCCGCCGACCTCCGACGCCTGGCCGCACAGATCACCGCCCTCACCAACCTGCCCGCCGACGCCGCCGACGCGGTCGGCGCCCTGAACCTGGCCCTCGGACACGACGACGCCGCCCGCCTCGTGCGCCCCCTGACCGACACCCGGCCCCACCTCCGGCCCGAGGACACAGACCTCGCCGCACACATCGACGCCCTGACCCGACACACCGAGCAACTCCGCCAGACCGCTCACGGCCAGCGCAGCACCTGAGCAGCACCCGCCCCGGGGGCCAGCGCCGGTGGCCGGGGGTGCGCCGTCCCCCGCAACTGGCCGGCGCCCGCGCGAGGTGCACTTAACTGGGATCGTCATCTCGCCCTCTTCCTTCCAGCGTGCCCTGGTGGCCGAGGCGGTCGTGGCGAAGGTTGCCTCGACTCCGATGCCGGGTATCCGCCTCGGCTGTCGGGCTGCGACCCGGCGTCGACCGGGGCCCATGCGGCGCAACAGCCACGAGACCGCCGACGGCAAGGCCCGTGCCACGCTCGAACAGGAACCTGGCTTCCTGGTTCCACCGACGATGACATGCGCTGCGTCGATGACGAGCAGCGCCATCCGGTGCCATGGCACCTTCCATCCGTCGCCTGCGTTGCAGGCAGATCAGCTCTGCCCCGTCCGGCCGGGGTGCGCGGCCCTGGTGCCCCCGCTCAACGAACGCAGACAGGAACACTGCTCGCTTGAACTGCGCATACCGCCTCTGGGCGGGTGTCCACCGTGGACAGACTGCCCGACGATCCAGCCATGCTCCCGCGCCGACCCGCCCTGCCGGCGCTCCGGGTTCGCCACAGTACCGAGGCCGCCGGGCTGAAGGTGTTCGCAGTCCGGCCCCGAATCTTCATTGCCCTCTCCACCTTCCACAGAGGAGGACGGATGTTCGCGATCGATGGCGGACCCGGCATCGCCACAGCCCGGTTCGGATCGCAGGCGTGATCGGGGCGTTTGTGGTGGCGTGATGCGGCGCCGGTGGCGCGTGGGTCATAGGCGGATGACGACCAAGGCGACGTCGTCGCGGGCGCTGCTGCTGACGCCGAGGTCCGCGAGCAGGGCGTCAGCAAGACGTTCGGGTTCGTGGTGGGCGTGGTGGGCGAGCGCGTCGGTGAGGCGTTGCAGGCCGACGTCGATGTCCTCCCCGGGACGTTCGATGAGGCCGTCGGTGTAGAGCACGAAGGTGTCGCCGCGGGTGTAGGGCAGGTCGGCCTGGGGGTGGGGGACGGGTTCGGGGCGGGTTCCCAGCGGAGGGTCGGTGGCCTGGTCGAGAAGGTCGAAGGTGCCGTCCGGGTGGACCATGATGGGGGGCGGGTGGCCGGCGCTGCTGTACACGATGCGGCGCGCGCGGGTGTCGACTACGGCTTGGACGACAGTGGTGGCCAGTGCACCCTCCACGTCGCGTGCATACAGGCCCAGGACGTCCAGTGCCCCTGCGGGCCGTTCCACGGCCCGGACGACGGCGGACAATGCGCTGCGGAGCATACCCATGACGGCGGCGGCCTCAAGTCCGTGGCCGACGACATCGCCGACCGCGACGGCAAATCTGTCCTCGGGCAGGTCGACCACGTCATACCAGTCGCCGCACACGTTCAGTGACCCGGCGGCGGGGAGGTAGCGCACCGCGGTCTCCCGGTGCCGGGCCAGATGAGGCGCGTGGAGCATGGCCTCCTGCAAGGTGACGGCGACTTTGCGTTCCCGGGCGTGGGCCTGACGCAGTTCCTCGTTCAACCGCTTGAGCTCCCGCGCCCGCGCGTAAAGTTCGACCTCCCTGGCTTCCACGTCGCTGAGCGCGTCGCCTTCTCGCACGCGGAAGTGGGAGCGGATGAACGAGGTCACGTCCTCCCCCCGGTGCAGGATCCACTCCACCTGCCCATCCGGACCGAGTACCGGGGTGTTGATCGCGGACCACCACCGCTCCTCGAACACACCCGGCCGGCCGGCCACGGGAATGTCGTACTTCATCGGCGCCATCGTGTCCCGCTCCTTCGAGCGCAGGACCCGGTGCAGGGAGGCGTGCAGATTCCGCACCCCGTCAGCATCCGGGTCCGCCGGATTGTCGGGGAAGGCGTCGAAGAGATATCTCCCGAGCAAATCCTCCCGAGTACGGCCAGTAACCTGGCAAGCCGCCTCGTTGATGTCGGCGAGCACCAGATCCGGGCCCAGCACCATGCAGGGGCTGGGGGTGGCCGCGAAGAGCGTCTGGTAGTCGATCGCCGCCCCTGCCGCACGGTGCGGCCGCGGACCCTCACCAGGGCTGTCCTCGTCCCTCACCCTTACGTTCTACCGGTCGTCGGCGTTCTCGGCACCTGCGCACTTCGCGGCGAGGGTCGCGTTTCCCGGGAGTGCGGCGGGCGCGGCGTCACGGGACGATGGTGGCCGCGTCCCACACGACGAGTGTGTCGCCACGGTCCTTGGTCATCAGGTGTTTTCGGTCGGGTGACATGCGGCAGTCGAGTACGACGTCCGTGTGGGCCTCGAGGGCGTTCAGGAGTGCGCCGGTGCGGGTCGACCGGATCTGCACGCGTCGGGCGTCAGGCACGGCCAGCCAGTCCTCGGTGGTGGCGAAACGTGTACGTGTCTGCTCCAGCGTGAAGCGCTCGCGAAGGCCGGGCAGTTCCAGGACCCGGAGGCGGTGCAGGTCGCCGATCGCGATCCACGAGCCGTCCGGGGCCAGCCCGAGCCGGTGGATCTCGTGCGGCTGATCGGGCAGCTCCGCGAGCAGTCGCCCGGAACGCGGGTCCCAGAGCAGGATCTGACCCCTGCGGCCGCAGGCGGCCAGGGTTGCTCCGTCGGCGGCGAGCGCCAGTTGTGACATCCCCTGCGACGTGGGCTTCGTTCCCACGCGTTCGTTGGTGAGCGGGTGGACGAAGCTGCCGGTTGAGGTGTTGTAGGCAACCCACATGCCGTCGGGACCGTACACGGACTCACCCACGGCGCCGATCTTGAAGGGGAGTATTTCCTCGCCGCTGACAGCGTCCCAGGCCTGGGCTTTCTGGCCCACCGTTTTGGTCATGATGAATCCGCCGTCCGGAGCGACGGCGCAGTGCCGGAGCATGTCGGACGGGCCTCGGATCGCCCGTCGCAGGGCCTGGGTTTGAAGGTCGTACACGTGGACGAGCCGGTCGTTTCCGACCGCCACCAGCCATGTGGCGTCCGGCGCCAGAGCGAAGTCGAAGGTGAACCGAGGCAACTGCAGCACGGCGCGGACCGCCGGCTGCGGCTGGACCGCGAACTGCCCGGCGCCGGTGGGCTGCTCCGGTTCTCCGTGGTGGTCCGCGTGCGCTCGCGGAAGCGGCATATGGCCCAGGGCCTGCAGCAGTTCGGCTTGCTTCCCCGGATCCAGCCGGGTGCCATGCTTCGCCCCGCTCATGACCTCGTCGATCACCGATGCGGTGGCCCTGGACTCCGGGGAGTCGACCAGGGCCAGATCGGCGAGCAGGCTCTGCGCTCCGAGCCGCTGGATCTTGGCGATCTGCCAGCCTGGAAGCGTCACGAGTCTGGCGGCCTGAGCCGGGTCGCAGTACTGCATGTGCCACACCAGATGCCGCCACCAGTACCCGGCGCCGGCGGGCAGAGCCGACCAGGGGTCGCCGGGCTTCAGCAGTGCGAGGGCGTTGTCCACGAGCCGTCCGTGCCAGTCGGCCGCCTCGTCCGCCGACCAGCGCGACCTCAGGCGCTCGTGCAGGGCTTCTGGGACGGTCAGTCGCCACCTGCCGTCGTCGGCCTTGACGGCGCGCACGAGACCCACGCGCTCGAAGTCCTCAAGCAGGACCAGGGTGCGGTGGATGTGACGATTCGGTCCGGAGTCCACATCGACCCAGGCTTCCTTGACCTCGGTCATGTCCAGTTCGACGCCTGGAGGGACAGCCGCCAGACGTCGGGCGTCGAGGGAATCCGAGCAACTGAGCCCCAGATCCTCCAGCGCCCTGCCGATAGGGTCATCGCCCCAGTCTTTATGCCCTGTTGCCTGCTCCCAGCGTTCCCTGAGCCGGCGATCGAGCCGACGCCGACCCCACCGTGTTCTCATCACCTGCGCCTCTCCCACCCGGACACCCAGTGAAACAGTCCGAACGCCTGTACGCAGGCATTCCCTCCAGACCGGCGCGCGAACAATGAGCGAGCCCCCAGCCCGGCGCAGGATGGATGCGGCTGTGCGGACGCGTGTGGGAGCGTCAGGGGCGGACAGGCCGAGAACGGCGTCGATGGCGGAGTGGTCAGCTGGGCGTCCAGGCGGTCGGGGTCGAGAGTGATCAGCTCGGCCAGCCGGTCCTGGGTCTTTCGGAGTTGCTCGGCCATGGGTGTGTACTGATCCTGTTCCAGGGCCTGGCGCAGGTCGCCGAGGGCGAGTTCGAAGGTGGCGTCCCGGCAGGTGTGGTCGAGCATCAGGCAGCGTCACCCTGCCGGGAACAGTGAAGGGGCAGGCAAAGAATCTTGGGTGAGCCGACACGTGACGGACTTGCGCGGCTAACAGGTCTTCGGGACAGGAAAACGGAACTGCAGCCAGAGACGACGGTCCTCTGTCTGGATCTGCCGTGGACGCTCCAGTTGCGATGAGCTTCGTGAGGGGGCGACCCCACTTGCTGGGGAATTCCGAATTGCGCTTGCGCAATTCGCACTCTATGCAGCGCGCCAGCGCTGCCAGGTGGGAGCGCGGACCGCACGGCGTGCTCCATCACGGAGTCGACTTCTCGTGTGCGCATCCGGCTGGATCCTGACCGTGTGCCTGGTGGGAGGAGCAGTCACTTTCGGTGCTCTCGAATGGGCTGCCACGCTTGGCACTGGCACGGCCCCCGGATCACTGCACATTGATCGATGCGAGACGAGATCCGAGGGTTCGAGAGGTTCGTCGACGCGAGTCTGCTCGGGCGACTTCCGCTCAGACACAGGTGAGATCGACAAGTATGCGGAGGTGCCGCCCGGAAGCCAGGCAGGAGAGTCCATCCCCAGACCGTTGTCAACGGCGGCAGCAACGTCATCGCAGGAACGTCGAGGACGATCCGGTACCCGATCGACATCACCGCCAGGACGGCTCAGGCGTGAAGGCACTGACGCACAGCACGATCAACGCCTCCAGCGCCGCCGGCAGTGGCTTCGTGGACCGGCACCTTCTGCGCCAAGAAGTCGGCGACGACGTCGGTGTGCAGGGCCACGATGACGATCACGCCTCCATGACCAACCGTATCCGCGCGTCAGCCCGGCCACGGCATCACAGTGAGCTCCGGCCACTCGTCTCTCCAACGCGCTGCCTTGGCTTCATAGACCTCCCGAGGGGCAAGCACCGGGTTGGGTCGGACGACGAGGTTGAACACGTCGGAGAGCCCGTGGGGTGCATAGACGCGCCACCCACCGCAGGGGTCCAGCCGCACCCCCAGACAACACGTCGTCGCGGCGAACGAGTCGATCGCGGCCTCGGTGGACTCGTGAGGCGGGCAGGGCACTCCGAATTTCCGCTCGTACCAGAGATGCACGCGGGCCTCGTTGCGGATCTCCACCTCGGCCGGCAGTCCGGCGAAAGCCTCCTGCCCTGCCTTGATCGCGGCGTCCTCCGTCTCCCAGGACAGGTCGGTGTCGTCGAAATAGAAGATGTCGTAGTCCTTGATACCGCTGGTCGGGGGCCTGTCGGTGACCACGTTCCATACTGTCTGGAACAGGCAGCCCGCCGTCACGTACCAGCCGGGCAGCTCCAGCGTCGCTGCCCTGGAAAGCACGTCGGTCAGGACCTCGTTCTGGGAGAGCACGGACCGCAAGCCATCGAGCTGCTCAACCAGCGGGAGTCGACCAAGCATCCATACTCCCTATCACGAACAGCCGCTCTCACAAGGCGGGCTGGCCGCAAACAAGCGTCCCAGCCCGCGAGGCACGCAAGGTCAGGACCGCGCGGCCCGGAACGCGAGATACCGGCTGAAGGCTTCGTGGCTGTCGGGGGTGAAGCGCCACTCCAGCAGAGCCGACCGCAGCTCCGGCTCGGTCAGCCAGCCATACCAGGCGACCTCATCAGGATCGGCGGCCACCGTGTCCGGCACCACGACTTCGTGCACGCCAAGCCAGTGAGGGCTCAAACCGCAGCGGTTGAGGAACGTGAACAGCAAGCGCGGCAGCACACGAATGCCCAGCTCTTCGGCCAGCTCCCGCGCGGCGGCCTGCTCATAGGACTCACCGACATCCACCGCGCCACCGACCACGACCTCATGGAGCCCGGGGAAGCGCGACAGCTGCTCCGACCGCCGGTGAACGAGGATCCGCCCACGCTCATCACGACACACCGTCACAGCGACCCGGTGCAGCCAACCCTCTCGGATGGCCCGGCGGCGGCCGACCACCACCCCCAGCACACGATCTTGATCGTCGACACGCTCCACCAGTTCATCCACGACGCACACCCTGGCAGAGCCCACCGACAACACCGCTTGCCAGCAACCCGCGAAGGGCGTCCCGCTGCCCCGGCCCGACCACGACTACCGCACGTACGAAGTCGAGATCACCGATCTGTGCGTACAGCGGGCTCTCAACGGTGGCGCAGTTCCTCAGCCCAGTTCCGGAGCCGGTCTTCCAGGACCGGGTTGTCACCGCGGGCCATGGTTTGGAGCATCTGGGCGCACACGGTCGCTTCGGAGGCGAGGCCTGCCGGGCAGCCGGGCAGCCGGGCAGCCGGGCAGCCGGGCAGCCCAGAATAGGGAAGGCGGTGCGGACGAGGGTGGCGGTGTCCGGCTGGAGCAGCGAATATGCGTAGAGCGTGGCGGCGTCGAATCCCTCTGGGGCGCGGCCCCATCCCTCCCGGTCCAGCAGGCGCAGCGGCGAAGTGAGGTTCGCCCAGTGCACGTCCGCTTGGGCCGTCGTCCGGCAGGAAACGGCCGGGGCGGGGATGCCCACGAACTCGGGGATGACCCGCTCCATGTACTGCTGCCGCACGGCGACGCGGTCGGTGTAGACGGCCTCCACCTTCTCCAGCGTCCCGGCGAGGTCGGCCCACCAGGTGTCCGGCAGTCGGAGGTCGTGCTGAAGGATCAGGTCGTCGGACAGGACCGGCTCGTCGACGCGCACCGACAGCTCCGCCCGGTAGGCGGTGGCATCACTGACGGCTTCGTATACCCCCAGCAGTGCAGGCCGGTGCCCGTCGAGATCGCCGAAGACTGCCTGTGCCTCGGTGGCGCCGTCCCACAGCTTCCCCGACGCCTTGTCCACCGGCGCGGACACCACCGCAGCCAGACGGGTGTCCCTGCGGCGGTGCGGGCCGGGGCACCCAGCGTGCGTCCGGCCACCCCCAAAACTCCCCGCCCGACTCGGTCTCACTCATTTCTCTTCGACTCAATAGTCCAGATCCAGGTAGTCGATGTCGTTGATTTCGACGTCCGAGAGCCCCGTAGCACGGGCTCCGCCGTCCTGGAAATAGATTTCCTTGAATCCTTCGGCGATGATTGAGCGCATCTCCTGGTCGCCGGCACCTGTCTCGCGGGCATCGAACAGGCGTTGTGCGTAGGTTGGGGGGAGGTGGACGGTGAGGCGGCGGAAGCGGCCGTCGTCGGTGCTGCCGATGGCCGCGGTGTAGCCGAAGCGGGCGCGGGTCTCGACGGTGATGCCTCCGGTGGCGGCGGCCTGGCGGTGCCGGCGCTTGCGCACCAACGGCTGCCATCGCTGCTTCACCACCTCGTCGATCTTCGCGGCGATGTCGGGGCGGGCGTGCTTGCGGGCACCGCGCCGATAGCGGTTCACGCTGTCGGCGGTAACCCCGATCTCCGCGGCTACCGCTTTCGCGCTGCCGAACTGCTTGATCAGGAAGCCGATCCGGCCCTTGAGGGTCTTCGGGGGTTCCTTGGTGAAGGCTTCCCGGTCGGCGCGCTCGATCGCGTCCTCGATCTCCCCCACCGTGCTACTCCCCTTCGTCCAGAACGGCGTCGCCGCCCTTGATGTGACGGGCCGGGTTGTAACCCTGCTCCATCAGATCGACCGCCCACAGCATCGACTGCACACCCTCCAGCTTCGCCAGGCCCGGGGTGGACCCGAGGCGGAAGCCGCCCATCTGCGGCTTCCCGGACGCCGCATAGGGCAGGAAGTCGAGCGGGCTGTCGCCAGGGCTCGGGTAGACGACACAGTCCGACAGCACCGCGAGCGGGAACAGGCCCGTCATCTTCGCCATGTTGTTCAGCTTGCGGTGCATGTTGACCCGCGCCTTGGAGATGACCGCGGCACGAATGTCCGGGCGCCACGTCGGGCGTTCCAAGGCCGGCCATCGTTCGCCCTGTTTGTATGACTTGCCTTGTGGGCGTTCTCGCAGCTTGCCCACGCCGCCCTTCACCGTGGCCTTGATCGCGGCCAGGACGGCCGCCATCGCCGGGTCGGTGTGCTTGTGCCGCTCCATCGCCGCCAGGAACTGAGCGTCCGACAGGTCCTTGGCGACGCCGAGGTCGGCGAGGGTGTCGACGTACGCCGTCTTCAGGCGGTCGTGCCACGGGTCCAGATACGCGCCGGTCTCCCTGCGCAGAAACGCCTCCAACGGGGCCACGTTGAAGCCGAGTTCCTGCGCGTAGGCCACCGTGTGCGTCTGATACCAGGCCGGTCCCGTCGGGCGGGTGCCGTCCGGGGTGAAGGGTGAGGGAAGGCGGGGGTCCAGCTCGATGTGGGAGAGGTCGACCAGCCAGGAGCCGGGGATCTTCGGATTGAACGTCGGGGCGTGGAAGTGGTCCGGGGCGGACAATCCCACGGTGAGGCGGGCCGACGCGGCGAGGAATGCGGTGTTGAGGTCCAGGCCGACCGCGAAGGGCAGCATGCACTCGTCATCGCTCAGCAGGTCGACCGCGCGCACCCACTGGTACGCCTCCTCGTTCAGGAACCCGCCCCTCCAGCCGGAGTCGACGACCACGGGATGCTCAGGGGTGGCTTCCGGCGGGGCCGGGTCCACCGGCTCCGTTCCGAGGCTGCCGGGATTATGCCCGGAAACCCAGGTCCCGCTCGCCGGATCCTCCACGGCACGCGTCGGCGGGCGCAGCGCCGTCATCAACTCCAGCCCCGACACGGCCGTCGACCCGCGCGGGGTGATGACCCGCGTGGCATAGGTGCCGAGGACGCGGGCGACGTCGGCCGGCTCCATCTCCGCCACGCCGGGCCAGGACCGCTCATCGAGGGCGTCCCAGGACAGGATCGCCAACTGGACGCACTGCCGCTCGCGACCCTGTGCCTTGCGGTAGATCCGCGCCCACGGGCCGAACCCGCGCTGCGTGAGCTGCCACTTCGCCTTGCCGATCTGCTTGACGACCGGGTGGTCGCCCGGGAGGCGCAGGGAGCGGCGCTGCTCGTGGCCTTCCAGGCGTTCGGGGAGTCCGAGCTCCACGGCGGCCGCGGCGGTGAGCACGATGAGTGGGTCGGAGTCCTTGCCGTACCGGTTCAACTTCGCCGCGCCCAGGCCGGACTCGCGCAGCGTCCACTCCACCAACTCCACGATGGTGGTGGCCGGGCAGTCGAGCACGATGCCGTCGACCCCGTATGCGGAACCGTCACCGTCCAGGACAGCGAGCGGACCGTGCGGGAACCGCGGATCGGTACCGACGGGCCGGGTGATTCGGTTCCTTAGTGGACGGGGCGAGGATGCGGCTGACCGCCTGACCGGGGCTGGCGGCTGTGGAACGCTCTGGACTGTGGGCGCCTGCTCGGCCGGCTCGACCTCCGGCACCGGGGGCGGGCCGGAGAAAGTCTCTGGCACCGCAGGCGGTGGTGTGGAGGCTGAAGACGCCTCCGGCTCCGGCACGGTCGGTGCCGGGGGGTGGGATACCGCGTGCCGGCCGATGTCTTCGCGCCCGACGGGTGTTACGGGGGCGGGGTAGCGGTGGGCGAGGCCTTCGAGGAGGCGTCGGTAGGCCTCCAGGCGCTCGCCCTTGGGTTCGGCGCGGCCGGCTTCCCACGCGGTGATGCTCGGCACCCGTACACCCAACGCCTGAGCAACAGCAGCGGGGGTCAGGCCGGCCGCCTCGCGCAGCCGGACCCGCTCTGCCGGGACGGGCAGCACGGTGCCGTCGTCGACCGCGGCGAGGAGCGAGTCGATCGCGTTGAACAACTGCGGAGGCTGGTTCGTCATCTGCGGTTCTTCCTCGCTCACCGGACACCCTGACGAATCTCTTCGAGCCGTGTCATCAGCCGCTGATAGCGCTGCGAGGCGGCCTGGGAGGAATTCAGGCCCTGATGCGCGGCAATCTGCCGCCAGTCCATGCCCCGGCGCCTCGCCTCGATGACCACCTGGGTCTCCAGCCGATCCAACTGCTCGCGTATGCCTTCGAATAGGCCCAGTGCAGCGCCCACGTCGTCCGGCCCCACGCCCGGTTCCTGCTCGTCATCGTTCTGCTCGCCGACGGCCGCCAGCAGCCGCCCCACCAGCGATGCATCCTCCTCCACACGACGCGCAGCCGTGGTGTCGTCACCAGGGGCGGGAGCCAGTACGGACAGGCGGTCACGGGCCTGCTGGCGGAGATCACGCGGCATAGCGGCACCGTATCGCACGGAGGCAATGAAACAACGATTCATTGTCTGATTGATGACATGAAAAGAGCTGCCACCCCGGGGCGGCGTCGGGCAGCGGCACATCGTCAGCAGTGCCGCACCCGGCACAGGACTGCACCCCGGCGCTGCCGGTCACCGGTGCCGTCCATCCGCCCAGGACTCCCCCGACGTCTCCGCCGACGGATGCAGCACCCGCACGTCGGCGTGAGCAGTGAGGATCCGGTGGTCGCAGTGGCGCAGCAGGTGTGCCAGGTCCGTGGACAGTTCGGCGTGATGCACCACGGTCGCGTCCGTGCCGATGGTCTTGAAAGGGCTGACAACGCCCGCTATCCGAGGGCGGCGCGGCGGTTGGTCCACAAGCTAGAGGCCGGACTTGCGTGCCGCGCCGGCATGCCGGGCGACGTGAAACGGGCTGCCGCCAACCGGCTCGGACGGCTGATCGAGCCCGCCTCGCGGTCCATCCAGGGGTGGCTGGTCCCCGTGTGGGAAGCTTCGTTATCGCCAGCAGTCGCCGTTCACATCAAACTCCTCGCCACCACGGGAACGGCGGCCAGCGTCCGTTCCGCCGGACCCGGGGACTCGTTCGGTTGGCCGGTCGTGCTCGTATTGGTCGGCGGTGGGGTCGGCGCAGGTGGTTGCCCCGTCACCGGAAGATTTCAGTGCGGGTGAGGACGAGCAGGGCTCTCAACAGTGCGGCGGCGCGACGGCGGATCCTGGTGAGCACGCGCCAGTTCTTCAAGTCGGCGAAACTGTGCTCGTTCACGGGCCATGACCTTGTTCGTCTCCTTCTACCCGGCGGTCAACCGTCGCTCGCAAGCGGATCGGCTGTTGTCCGTGGGCAGCGCGTGCTCATCGATCCTCAGACTTAGCATCAGGCAAGCGCCAGACTCACAGCGGGAGCGTTATGCCGAGTTCCTGCATGGCGGTGGAGGGCGGACCGCCTTCGGAGCGTTCGGTCTTGTATCCCTTCACCCGCGGTTCGAGAGTGCGTGGGTCTACTCCTTCGGCGGGGGCGCTCTTGGCGTAGAGGCCCTCGGGCTGGCTGTCGCGATCATGGGGCAGCAGCCAGAACACACGGCGGCGGAAGGTACCGGAAGCCCGGGAGGGTTTGGCGGTCGGGCCCAGCAGGGCGTAGCCGACCATGCGCCCGTCTCGGTGGTAGGCCGGCTTGCCTTTGCGGGTGGGCAGGCGGTCCAGACTCTGGCGGACGTAGTCGAGTTCGGTGATGTCTTCGAGCCAGAGGATGTCGGCTTCGTGGCTGATCTCGGCTTCTTCGATCAGGGAGCTCATGCGCTGGGGTCCCTCTCCTGGTCGGCGAGCAGTCCGATGCCGGGGTAGTGCTTGCGCTGATTGGACAGGATCATCTGCTTGGGTGAAGCCAAGCCGACGAGTTCGCGGGTGCGGGCGGCGAACGCCCGTGAGGACATGGCTGGTGCTCCCTCATTGTGACACCAGGCCCGGTAGACGGCGTAGAGGGCGGTCTGTTCGGCGCGCAGGTCGGAGCCGAGGGTGCAGCATTCCTCGTAGAAGCGGCCGGTGTGGTCCTCGGTTTCTGCGTAGGCGCTGGTGGCGATTCGGACTCGTTCGGGGCCAGTGAGGTCACGGTCGCCCGCGAGGTAGCGGCGGGCGCCGTCGACGAGCCAGGCGAGGATGCCGGGGCCTTCCTCGGTGACGAGGATGTCGGCCAGGTTGTCGATCTTTCGGTGGTCGGGGACGACCCGTTCGAAGGGGATCAGCCGCATCCGGCGCCAGAAGGCGAAGCCGCCGGTGCCGACTTCGGGGCGGTGGTTGCCGAGCAGCCAGAGTTTGTGGGTGGGGTTGAAGCCGAAGAAGTCCTGGCGCATGCGGCGGGCCTTGATGCGGTCGCCGCCGGTGAGGAGTTTGACGCGGCCTTCGTCGAACTTGTCGCCCGGTTTGACCTCGGAGCAGACGATGACGCGGCGGCCGTGGAGTTCGGCGAGGTCGGTGGGGTGGCCTTCGTAGGGGCGCGCCATCAGAAAGCCGGGTGGGGCTGCGTCCGCGTAGTCGCCCAGGAGTTTCATGAGGACGTCGAGGAGGACGGATTTGCCGTTCTTGCCGGACCCGAAGAGGAAGGGCAGGACCTGGCCGCCGACGTCGCCGGTGACGGAGTAGCCCAGCAGCAGTTGCAGGTAGGCGATCATCTGCCGGTCTTCGGTGTCCGCGCCGAAGGTGTCGGTGAGGAAGCGTTCCCAGCGTGGAGTGGGCAAGGGCTTGGGGCCGACGTTGGTGGAGCGGGAGTGAAAGTCTTTGTTGGGGTCGGGGGTTTTGACCAGGCCGGTACGCAGGTCGACGATGCCGTCCGGCGTACACAGGGCGTAGGGATCAGCATCCAGCAGGGCGGCGTTGAGAACCATGCCGGGGGCGGACTTGGCCTGGGTGAGCATGGCGTTGATGCCGGTGGTGGACAGCGCTCTTCGGCGGTGTGACTGCAAGGATTGGGCGGTGAACAGGCCCCTGAGGTCGTGGGTGGCAATCGCTTCGGCGAGGTCGCCAGCGGCCCACAGGACGGTGTCGTCCTCGTCGATCTGCCAGCGAGTGGTGTCCCAGCGGTACCAGCCGATACCGGGAACGTGCCGGTAGTCGTTGGCGTACAGCTTCACAAACAGCTTGGCGTTGCCGCGGTCGCTGAGAGTGTCAGGCAGCAGACCGGCGGCGGTGGCCTCCCCGGCGGCCGCGCGGGAGACGTCGGTCTGGGCCGGCAGAGCAACGGCGTTGGCCGGGGCGGGGCGGGCCTGTTCCCGAATCTGGGCGGCGACGGCTTCGGGGTCGAATTCGAAGAGGGCTTCGGTCTCGCTGCCATGTGCTGTCATCGGGTCCCCCTTCGCGTGTGGAGGGGGTGCTGGCGGCCGGCGGTCATGCCGCTGCGGATGATCTGGGCGGCGCGGCGTTCCTGGCCCGGGCGAGCGGCGGCCGCGGCCTGGCTGAGGGCGATCTCGGCTTCTTCCTCGGTGAGGCGGCCTGCGGCGACCAGGCCGCCGAGGGTGTAGGCGGCGCGGTTGAGGGTGTCGGAAAATCCGGCGCCTTCGCTGACGTGGCCGCAGGCCTCGACAGGGGCGAGGACGGAGGCGAGCATGCGCTGGGTGAGGCCGCGGCCGCGGCCGGCGGCGAGCACTGCCTGCTGGGCGCGTGGTGGGACCGGCCGGGGGGCGGGGATGGTGGGGGCGGGCAGGTGGCCGGTCCGTTCGAGTTCCTGGGCCAGCCAGGTCGGCAGGACGGCCGGCTCGCGTACGTCGTCAACAGGCGTATACGTGCCGTCGCGGGTCGTGGTGCCGGGGGCGATGATGTAGCCGCCGTGGGCGCGGACGTCGACCTGCCAGGCCAGTGCGGCTCCCTGGCTGGAGCCGGAGGAGCACCGCCAGTGGCGGTTGTCCGCTGCCCGGTACCAGACGTGGAGGCCGCCTGACGGGGTGCGTACGCGCAGGGTGCTGTGGTCTTCTGCGGGGCTCTGCTGGCCTCGCAGAGCAGCCAGTACGGCGAGGGTGTGGAAGCCGTCGGCAAGGCCTGTGAGGTCGATGTGGCCGCCGATCGGGATGCCGGGCAGGATGCGGTCGCGGGTGGGTGGCTGGGTGGGGTGGGCATCGATGTCGATGACGACCAGTCCAGCTGGGCCGCAGGCGACGCCGACGCCGAACTCGGGGTGGGTTCCCCACCAGTTGGTGATGCGTCGCTGGTCGAGCGTGGCCGCGTGGAAGCCGTGGCACCAGCGTCCTGTGGGCATGCATGGGCACTCGCTGGGCGGGTGAGGGTTCGTGCGGCACTGGGCGCAGTTCGAGGCCGGTGTCTTGCGGCCAGCCGCCAATGGGTGCACCGGCCATCCGCGGCGCGCGCACCAGCTGGCGGTGGCCACGGATGCAGCGACTGAAGAATCGGGGCCGGGCTGCCGTGAGTCGCTGCCAGAAATGCGCAGCTCAGCAGCCATGCGCACCCCCCTACCAGCGACCGAAGCGACTCAACGACGGACACAGCTTAGCGAACGTGGCGTGTGAGGTCATGGAGCACATGCGAACGAGCCTCGATGCCGTGTCGCTGACGCTCTGTCCGGCCTTCGAAAGCTACCCAGTGAAGGAGGTAGCGACTGAGGAGCGTTCGGTCGCTACCGTGCCGAGTTTTAGGAAATGCCAGGTCATGACCTACATGCAACCCAGAACAGCGACTGAAGCGACTGAAGCTCCCTATATGTAACGCACACGCGCACACCCTAGGGGACTCATATATCCCGACTCTGAGTCGCTTGAGTCGCTGCGGACTCTTCACCATCGCTTTGACCTGCATATTGTCGCCAACAACAAGCAGCGACCGACCAGTCGGCGAGTCGCTGTACCTTGAGTCGCTGTCCTCTGACCTGACAGCGACTCAAGCGACTCAAGCGACTGAGCGGTCGACAACGGGGCTGCGCAGGGGGTCCGCGACGGAGACTCCCGCTTTGAGTCGCTTCGGTCGCTTCGGTCGCCCGCCGGCGAGCCCGCGCTGGTTCACCGGGCGCCAGGCGGCGCAGGATCGACGCCGCAATGTCAGAGCTGTTCGGTTTACTGCCCTTCTTGACGAAGGGCGCGCAGATGCTCAAACCGGTTCGCGACGATCCGCGAGGATGGCTACGGAACTACGGCAGGAAGAACCCGCTCCCCGACAGGGCACCGGAGAGCACGGGTTACGTCTATGTCGTCGCGGTGACTGACCCCATGTCGTACGTCAAGATCGGTTCCACAGCTCACCCCCGCGCCGGCCTCGAGACGTTGTACTCCGAGGCAGGGCGTGTCGGGTCGGCCCTGAACCGCGTGTGGCTCTCGCCCGCGCGTTCGACGTACCGGAGCAGCGAGGCTCCTGCGCTGAGCAGTTGTCAGGAGTTCTCTCCATCGACTGGGGTTCTTCGCGCGGGTGCGGGTGGTCGGGCTGGCTGCCCACCCGTGATCACTGCTCGCCGGGCACTTCCACCAGACCTTCGTTGAACTGCCGGGCATGACGTCCGGGGGTCGCGCTTCGCCGTTGCGGGTGGTTTGCCACTGGGCGGCGACGGCAGGGCGCACGCCTGCGAGGCTCGTGGTCGGTGTTGGCACGCGGCCGGCGCAGTTGGGGCAACCTGCCCCGCGTCGGCCGCGTGCGCGGTCCGACGCGGGCCACCCAGCGGTGATCGCAGGTCGAGCAGCGCCAGCCGACCTTGCGGTGCGATCCAGCAACGATCCGGTCGGCGGTCAGGCCTGCCGTGGCAGGAGCGCCTCGCGCCTCGAGGTCGAGCTCGGTGGCGACACCCCGGCAGAGTGAGGCCAGGCTGTTGGTTTTGGAAGGGTACTTCCCAACGCAGAACGGGCAGCCCGTGCCGGCGGCGGCTCGCCGGTAGGCAGGCGCCTCCCAGACGGTGGTCGTCGGCTTTCCCACAGCGCCACCTGCAGGGCTGTCGACCTCGAGCGGAAATGCTCGCCGCTGGGCCTTCGTCGGGATGCAGCTGCTCGGCGAGGTGCGGAAGGTCGGCGAGCGTTGCGCCAGAGGTGGGCCGCATGCCTGGAAGGTCGGGGAGGCACAGCGGGAGGCTACGGTGCGGCTGTGACAACACCGTCCCGGTGGCCGCTGCGTCCCTGGTCGCGATTCCACGCGCAGCAGGGTGGAGAAGGCGTTTGCTTCACGATCCGGCCGCGGGTTCATGGGAGTGACGGGCCCAGCGGGCCCCGGGCTGCGCCGAAGGCTTTCGGACAAGAAGAAAGGGGCAGCGGCCATTGGACGGCGGGTGCCCCTTTAAGTCTGCGAGGATCATAACACGCGGTCGTCGTTGCGCGTCTTGTGCGGGTCACCCTCGGCTAGGGTGCTGCGATGGCCACAGCACCCGCTGCTTCGGATCCCTACGCCCGGCACGTGCTAGCCCGCATGTCGGACTTCTTCACCGACGAAGGCACGCCGTGGGCGCGCCGGCTGTGGGACATAGGTTCCGTGCTCGCCCTGGAGGAGCTCTGGGAGGCCGGCTACTGGCAGGCCCACGGGGTTCTCTCGCCAGCCGCGTGCGACTGGCAGCGCAACGAGCTCAACGCTCTGATCGGCCCCGACCGGGGTCTGGGAGACAGGGACCTGCGCAAAGAGCTCACCGGTCTGCTGAAGAACTCGCTGCCGGATCCCAGCCCCGCGCGCCGGCGTCTCAAAGAGATCATCGGACACGTCCGGGTCGGTTACCTGGAGCGGTGGGCGGCGGCCGTCAACGTTCCCGTCGAGAAACGGGTCAAGCCGGAGCGGTTCTCCCGCACGGTGGCCTCCCACCTGCTTGACCTGGGGTACAGCGCCAGCCATCTCAAGGCCTGGGCGAAACAGCTCTACGACACGCGCGCCACCACGGCGGACATAGCGGCCAGTGCCGCCGCGCTCGCGCGGACGCCAGTCAGTCAGTACGAGGTGCTGGTAGCGCTGGAGAAGGTGCCCCAGAGGCAGCTCGCCGAACCGCTGGAGCACTGGTACGACAAGGGCAAGGTCGTCGCCTGGCTGCGCGAGCACGGGCACGGCGCCGCGGGCATCCGTCCGGGCGGCGGGTTCGTCTACCGGTTCACGGCACGGGATCCGTTCAGTGCCGCCGAGCAGGCGCGGCAGATGCTGGAACGGATGACTGCCCGCTCCCAGTTTCTGCGCCGGGACCGCGGAGGTGTGGTGTCCCTCCCCTACATCTGGGTCGCCGGGCACCCGCAGCCCGTCCCGCTCGCTCCTCCCGCGCGTGGTGCCGACGTGATGACTCTGGTCAATGAGGGGCACCTCTACCAGGTCGCCGGCACCCGCAGCCGGATCGACGACGCGCTGGAGCTCGCGGCCGCGGTCAACCGCGGCCCGATGGCCCCGGCCGTCGCGGGCGCGTGGGCCGCGGTCGAGTCGCTGCTGACGCACCCGGACGACCCCAAAGGGGAGCACGAGCGGTCCGGCAAGGCGCTGGCGGCCGACCGGATGGCTGTCGTCATCGCCTGTTCGTGGCCCCGCGCCGAGCTCACCGCTCTTGCGCACCACCACAAGCCCGGCATCCAAGACGATCTCTACCGGGGCATCGCGGCCTGCACCACGAATCAGGAACGGGCCCGGCTGACAGCAGAGGCGCTGCAGGCGGGCGGTGCGTCAGTTCTGGACTTCACCGGCGCGTCCACGAAGTACAGCGACGGGCCCGCAGCCCAGCGCATGGCCGACCTGGTGAAGGACCCCCGACCCGTCCTTGGCGACGTCGCCGGCGCCTTCCGGATCGCGCTGCGCAGGCTGTACCGCACGCGGAACATCGTTCTGCACGGCGGCGCCACCCAGGGCGTGGCCTTGGAAGCCTCGCTGCGTACCGCCGCACCGCTGGTCGGAGCGGGCCTGGACCGCATCGTGCACGCCGCGTACGCCGAAGACCTCGATCCCCTCGACCTCGCGGCCCGCGCCGAAGTCGCCCTCAACCTCGTCAACGGCGAGACCGGGCTCTCCGTCGTCGACCTCCTGGAAACCGTCTGACCGGCAGGCACGCACGGCGCGGCCCCCTTTGAGTGGACGGCCCGCCGAGGGAGCAGGCGGCTTCGGCGGCTCGTACCAGGTGAACCTGGACGATGAGGAGGCCGTCGGGCTGGGCGGGGTGGAACTGATCAGGGCTGCGATGCGCAGGGCGGCCCGCCAGCTCGGCTGGAAGGGCACCACGATCGGGCGGATCGGCACCCGCTTCGGCACGATGGTCGCCGACACCCGGACCGTCCCCTCGTTTCTCGACCGACCGACCGACTGGAGGTGAGGTGAGGTCCGGTTGATCAGTCCCAGTCGGATGCCGGCTGGTCGACTCGGCCGCCCTTGTGGGGTGTGGGGACGTAGTCGCGAGCACCGCCGGGCAGGGCGGCGACACACGCCGCCGAGCAGGCGCTGACCAGCAGGGGCAGTACGTCAGTGGCCACGCGCAGTGAGATCCATACCTGATGGAGTCCGCTCCGTTCGATCGGGCGGTCGCAGACGCTGCAGCTCTGGATGGCGGTGACGCCCCGGTGCCGAGGATCCAGGTTTCCCGGATCGTGGTCCGCGATGGAGTCGGGGGAAGGCTGTAGCTGCGGGAACGGCGGTCGCATCTTGTAGTTGCCGAACAACGCGCGCGTGCTCACCGTGCTGCGGGTCAGCTTCCGGCATCGGGTGATCTCGTAGGGGAACCAGTGCAGCCGGTAGGAGGTGTAGGGGGTGAACTCCTCCAGGCTGGTCATGGCCCCGATCTCGGGCGGGATCCGGACCAGATTGCTGCTGTAGAGCACGAGGTGCCTGACCGCCGTCAGCTGGGCGATGCTCGGCGGCAGGGTGATGATCTGCCGCCGCTCTTCCGGGCTGAGCTCGGTCAGGGGGCGGAACTCTTCGCGCCCGTCGGCGGCGGCCTCGTCGATCAGCTCCAGCAGACGGCGCCAGCCCGGAGCTGAGGTGTCCTGCCGCTCGGCGTGAAATCCGACTCGGGCTCTCGGATGCGCCCTGGACTGATCGAAGCACGAGCACACGTCCTGGCGGGGTCCCTGCCGCTCCGGGGCCGGGCCCGATGTGTCGCCCCAGCGGTTCAGATCGAGCCCTGGCTCTGCCTCGTCCGTCATGGCGCCAAGATACGGAGGCCGCCCCAGGCCGTCTCAGGATTATCCGGGCGGGAGCACAGACGACACCCATCGCCGTGCTCGAACGTTGGGCTGGGGAACTGACGCTGCTGATGGGGAATTACGTGGAGTTACCCAGCCCGAGTGGCTGTGTTCACGAGTTCCGGGTTCTGGCAGCGGACGTTCACGGCTCCGGGAGGCACCCGCCGGAGCCCGGCAACGGTGCGATGGTGGTTGCCGCCTACGCCCGAAGCCAGCCGTGAAGTCGATGCTGCACGCCCGCGCCGCTCGCGCCCTGTCCAAGACCGGCGACCGCGCTGCCTGCTGGCGCGAACTCGACGCCGCACGCGCCCAGTACGTCCGCGGGCCGCACGACGACGACCCGTCCTGGTCGTACTGGTTCGACCTGGGTGAGATCGAGATGCTCGCCGGCTCCTCAGCTCTCGACCTCGACGACCCACGCCGCGCGCTGAGACACTCGAACACGCACGCCACGCCCAGTACGACGAGGCCGACGGATACATGCGTGACCACGCCCTCCACCTCACCCGCACCGCGCGCGCCCATCTCCAGCTCGGTGACCTGGATGCAGCCTGTGCCGCAGCGTCCAACGCCTACACGCAGAACGCCATGCTCAACTCCTCCCGGCCGACCGACGCTCTCGACGATCTACGCGAGGGACTTCTCCCCCACCGGCACGTACGTACCGTGAGGGACTTTCTTCAGCTCAGCGCCTAGCACCCGACCAGGACGTTGGTGAACCGTTCTGGGACACCCAGGTCAGGCGGTCGCCCAGGCGCGAAGCTGTGCGGCGATCTCCCGCACACCGGCGCCCTTGTGCTTGGCGCGCATGACAAGAGCGAGGGCTTCCTCCGGCTCGTAGCGCATGTACTTCCCGTTCGTGCTGAGGAACGTCTCGGCCGCAAGCCAGGCGAAGAACTCGTTCCTTGCTTCCAGCGGCTCGTGCAGGGCCACCGTCTCCAGCATCGCCGAGGCCTTCAGCCAGTCGCTTGCATAGACGTCGCGGCCCATGTAGCGG
Source organism: Streptomyces sp. NPDC059371 (assembly GCF_042751995.1). Taxonomy (NCBI): domain Bacteria; kingdom Bacillati; phylum Actinomycetota; class Actinomycetes; order Kitasatosporales; family Streptomycetaceae; genus Streptomyces; species Streptomyces sp. NPDC059371. The sequence continues at coordinate 22,192 of NZ_JBHYXD010000095.1, forward strand.
GCCTGCACGCGGGCACACACAGCGTCCAGGACACCGAGATCCTGACAGGCAGGATCACCGGGCAGGGTCTGCGCGATCTGGAGAAGCTCCTGCGGGGTGAGGAAACGGGTCACGCCGCGTGGCCGTGATGCTGGATCTCGAACAGCTCCCGGCTCCCCATGGGCGCAGGGTCGGGATATTCCGCCGTAGCCGCAGGCGCAGCCGGGACGTCCTGGTCGGTGAAGACCTCGGAGAGCTGCCGGACACGGTCGCGTGTCCGGTCCAGTGCCCTGATGAAGGGATCGTCAGCCGCGGCAAGCGCGGCGTCACGAACGAAGACCTCGGGGGACTTGCCCACCAGCTGCGCAGCCTTTTCGACGCGCGCGTACTCGTCGGGGGCGAAAGGAGGCAGCTGAGATCCGTTCTCGTCCATATCGAGGACGGTACCAGCGTGTACCCCGTTCGGCCGAGGAGTGGGCAAAGCTGACGGCATCGGTGCAGGCAGGCCAGAAACAGACTGAACCGCGCCCTTCTTGGAGCGAGGGCTACACAAAGTAGCTGCTCAGCTACTGATGGCGAAGAGAGAAGTGGCGGCAGGTCGAACCCGCAGTGGCTCTCCGGGCGGAATCCCGCACAACTCACCGAAAGATGATCACGGGCCGGCGCCGGCTGCGGGTGCCCAGCTCAACGAAAACTGCGGTGCGGGGCGAACTGCAGCGGCGTGACCCCTTCCAGCTCACGCGGAGGACTGTGCGCGTTCCAGAGTTGCCCAGTCGTACTACCGCTCGCCCTTCGCGCCCGCTCAGCCGACAGCCGCTCTCAGGCCCGCTTCGGGATCCGCGCGGCCAGGGTCCTGGCGAGCGGGGGCAATGATGCGGCCGACAGAGCCGTGACGCCCGACCGATGCGGACCTTCGGCCCAGGACGTCGGTCAGGCCGCCCCCAGTGGATCTGGCCGACTCGCCGTCCCAGGCCTACGACGCTGAAGACCACAAGCGCGAAGGCGCTGGACCGTGCGCCGGTTGGTCCAACTCGCCACTCGGCGAAGCGGCTGAGACGGGCACGTCCGGTGGCCGGCCGAGTCTGTCCCCTTCATAACTGCACCATTCGCAATTGCATGGGGCTTACCGCTTCGAGCGCAGCCGGGAGCGGGTTAAGGCCGTGGAGGGCAGCGTTTTTGCCTCTGCGTACGGCCGACCGTTCCATGGTGCGCTTGCCGCGGGCTCGGGCATGCCTTGTTCCTTCGCTGATTCGCAGTTGGCAGATCGCGATGCGGTGTGATCCTGCGCCAGCCCGGTCATTGGTGTCAACAAGACTTGCCTCGATGCAAGGAAACTTAACATTTCGAGGTTGAGGCGATACGCTCCAATCGGCCTCAACTCCTCACCCCTACACGCGCCCTGGAGACTGCTCGGTGGCAGACACGTACGCCCTACTCACAGAAACTCTTGAGCGCCTCGCCCACGCGACCGGCGAGCGGCGTGACCGGCTCTCCGACACCTTCGACGCCAAAGAACTCGTGCAGCTCTCGTACGAGACCGGACTTCCTGTAGCTGTCGTCGTTGACCTGCTCAACGGCGGCCGGGCTCCCCGGACCTCGGTCTCCGATCGCGTCCGCCAGCGGCTCGTGTTCCTGCGTGAGACACGCAGACGTGAGGACGGCGGGCGCTATACGTACGCGGAACTTGGCGAGATCGCGGGTGTGTCCCGGCAGGCCCTCACCGCATGGTTCGACACCGGCGTACCCAACCTGGAGTCGGCGGACCTGCTGCGCCGCCACTTCGGCGCTTCGGCCGGATTCCTGACTGCGGATGAGCCCGAAGTCCTGAACGAGGCACTCCAGCCGAAGCTGATGGACGCCCAGGCGACGATGGGCTCACTGACGCCGGAGCTGCAGGCGTCCCCGGCGTTCCGCCGCATCGCAACACGCGCCCGGGACATGTCCGACGAGAAGCTGGAAGCCCTTGCGAAGTGGGCCGACATGATCACTGAGCGGGGCTAGGAGTCCCGGAAGGCCGGTGGTGGCAGCCCGGCCGGCGCGATACGTGAGGGGTGTTGTCGGACGTGAGCAGCCCGTGAGCGGTTGTTCCGTCAGGACTGGCGAAACCAGCTGTCGGTCCGGCACGTGCCTATCACGCATCCCGCAGCATCCGCCGCACGGGGGCGACGCGCCTGGCGTCGCCCAACGACCGAACAGACCACGGGGAGAATAGTGCTTAGGCGCTGGCAGACGCGCAGGGAGATGCAGAAGTTAGCTGATGAGTTGATCAACCCCGTACGGATCGCGCTTCCTGCGGACCCCGAGGTTCTCTTCCAGGCGCTGGTCGCGTCGGTGAACCAGTGGCGCGGGCGCGAGGTGATAGTCCACCGGGCCGAATTCCCCCCTCACACAGCGACCGGGATGTGGCTGGAACGCGAGACGCACGACGACGTGATCATCGAAGAGCGGGCTGTGGACTGGCACCGATTCGTGATCCTTTTTCACGAGGTGTGGCACATGCATCGGGGGGACTCAGCCCCCTTGCACGGTTCGGCCGCCGGCGCGTCCGCCGCGCGCACCGACTTCGCTCTGGCCGCGGAGAGAGAGGCGGACGCATTCGGCATGCTGGTCGGCCTTCGCCTTCGGGCCTTCCTGGACGCGGCAGACAACTCGGTCCTCGGGGCCGGGACGACCAGTTCTGATGATCTGGCCAGTCGCATCGGAGCTGCCCTGAACTACCGGGGAACCCGACGATGATGAGCGACGGCCTGGTCCAGTATGTGAGCTGCGGGGTGCTGTGGCTCGGCCTGGCCGTAAAGGCCCCTGATCTCATCCGTCACTGGCGTGACCCCCAACTTCGCGTGATCTGCGCAGTCATGGCTCTGGCCGGATGGTGTTTCGCTTTCGGTTCACCCCCCACGGTCGGAGCGATCAACCGGCTCAGCGGCATCCCCAATCTGGCGGCGCCGCTGACCTACGCGGTCATCACCGCCTACAGCGCCATGTCGCTGATCCTGGTCGTCTACTGGAAGGGCGGACCCGACGTCGGCCGGATCGCCCGGTATCTGATGGTCGGATACAGCGGGGTCCTTGTCGGCATCGCCCTGCTGTTCGCCCTGGGGGACGCGCCCGTGGAACGCCGGACCGACTTCGACACGTACTACGCGACGACCCCGTTCACCGCCGAGATGATCGTGCTGTACCTGCTGGCCCACCTCGCCGCCGTGACGACGACGGCGCTGTGCTCGTTGCGCTGGGCCCGTCAGGTGCACGGCTGGCTCCGGGCCGGACTGATAACTCTGGGGGCGGGCACCGTGGTCGGGGCGGGCTACAGCGTGAGCAAGCTGACGGCCGTCGTCGCCTGGTGGTGCGGCGTGGACTGGTCCTCGATCGGTTCGGACATCTCCCCCGGGCTGGCGGGCCTCGGCGCCCTGCTGATCGTCGTAGGGATTCTGATCCCCTGGGCCGGGCCCACCGCAATGGCCTGGCTCCTGTCCTGGCGTACCTACCAGCGTCTGGCTCCGCTGGAGCGCGAACTGGACGCGGTCCTCTCTCAGCGCAACCTCCGCCTGCCGCGCCCCTGGCCGTCCTCCGCCGCAGCACTGCTGATCTGGCGTCAGACAAGCATCAACAACGCTCTGGGGCACGTGGACGTTCTGCTCGACAGCGACCTGTTCACGCGAGCCCACGACGCGACGCTGGAGTCCACCGGCGACCCGGATCAGGCGCAAGCCGACGGCTGGGCCGCGGCCATCACCGCACTCATGCCGAAGGTCCGCGACGGCCGACTGCCCGCAGCCCCCGCAGGGGCCCGCCCGGTGGCCCCTGCTCCTGACACCGCCGCGCTCGTGCGTATCTCCGGGGCCCTGACCGTCGCAGGCAGGGCCTTACCCTCCCGTCCGCATCACGGATCGCCCACCCGTGACGCTGTATGACCCCTCCGCCGTCCCCACCAGCGCCGCTCTCTCCTGCACAGCGCGCCGAACGGAGTTGCCCCATGAGTCTTGTCGTGTACCTGGCGGCCTTACTGCTCGCCACCGCAAGCATCCTGCTCTTCCGCCGACCACGGGCAGCCCTGCGCAACCCGCTGACTGCCTCCACCTGCGCCGTGGTCGCGATCGCCGCGATTTGCTTCACCTGCTCGGCGCCTATCACCCTGTCCTCGGTCAACCGTCTGACCGGCATCACGAATTTCGGCGCCCCGCTGACGTACAGCCTGATCTCCGCCTACAGCTGCAGCTGGGTCATCCTGGTGATTCAGTGGAGGGGCGGCTCGCCCGCCCGTCTACGGCGTATGACCTTGGCCAGTATCGCGGTGTACGGCGCACTGATTATCGCAATCATCGTGCTGTTCTCACTGGCGGACGCCCACACCGAGCGGCTGCAGGATCTCGACACCTACTACGCGAACACGCCGTACATGCGCGAGATGATCGTGCTCTACCTGCTCGGGCACGGCATCTGCACCGTAGTGATGGGCGTGGTCTGTCTGCGCTGGATGCGTCAGGTCACTGGCCCGCTGCGGACGGGACTGCGGCTCATCATCGTCGGTCTACTCCTGGACCTCGTGGGCTTCGAGATTGCCAAGATCACCGCTGTCGTCGCGCGATGGATGGGCCACGACCTGGACTTCCTGTCCACCACGCTCGCCCCGCCCGTCGTGTCGCTGGGAGCGCTGGCCTGCTCCATCGGGTTCGTGCTTCCCCGACTCCTCCCGCCGACGATCACCCACTGGCGGAGCCTGGGCGAGTACCGCAGCCTGACACCCCTGTGGCTGGAGGTGGGACATGCTGCGACCACGCCGAAGCCCAGCCCCTCCCGGTGGGAGTTACCGCATGCGCGGCTCCAGTGGCGGGAGGTGTCCATCCACGATGCACTGCTGGCCTTGGCCCCACGTTTCCGCAACGACGTCCACCAGGTGGCTCTGACGAGGGCGCTCAGCGAGGGGCACCCGCCCTGCGAGGCCCGCGTCATCGCGGAGGCCGCCATGCTGGCCGAGGCCGCCCGACATGCAGACGCCCCCGAGGACGAAGCCCCTCTCGCCGAACCCGGCGGGTGCCGACTGCGCACTGTCGACGCCAACGGCGGCACCCGCGGGCTGCTCGACCTTGCCCAAGCCCTGCAATCCCCCGTCGTAGCCGCAGCCCGCCTGGGTTCGGTGCCGGCATCCCGTGACTGAATTCAAGGAGCATCATGCATAGAGCTGTCGTCATCGGCGCGGGGGTGGGCGGACTGCTCGCCGCAGCAGCGCTGTCTGTGATTGTCGACGAGGTGATCGTGCTCGACAGCGATGACCTGCCCACCGAGGGACCGGACCACCGGAAGGGACTGCCGCAGGGCCGTCACGCTCATCTCCTCATGGCCGGCGGGCTGGACGCCATGGAGTATCTGGTGCCCGTGGTCAGCATCAAGGAGGAGCTCCTGGCCGCAGGCGCCCGCGAGATACCTCTCAGTTCCGGCATGGTGACCCTGACCCCGGAGGGCTGGCTGCGCCGGTGGAACCGCAGCAGCCACCACAGCATGATCACATGCAGTCGGGCCCTGCTGGACTGGACGGTCCGCTCGTCCGTCATGCTCTACAGCAGCAACATCGAGATCCACAAAGCAAAGGCCACCGGGCTGATAGGCAGCGCCCGGCGCGTCGACGCCGTCCGTACCGAGGCCTCCGGCCGGAGCAGCGACGTCCACGCAGACATCGTCATCGACGCCACCGGGCGTGGCTCACGCATCGTCAACTGGCTGGCGGACCTGGGCATCACCGGCATCGAGGAGACGTGCGTCGACTCCGGCCTGGTCAACGCCACACGCATCTACCGCACCCCGCCGGGCGCGAAGCACTTTCCCCTGACCATGGTGCAGGCCAACCCCTACACGGGCCGGCCGGGCCGCAGCGCGGTGATCGTCCCGATCGAGGGCAACCGGTGGATGGTGAGCCTGGCGGGCACCCGCGGCGGTGAACCGCCCGCCGACACCGAGGGCTTCCTCCAGTACACGCTCGACCTTCCCCACCCCATCGTGGGCCAGCTCATCGCCGGAGCCGATCCGCTGACCGAGGTGGTCGTCAGCCGCAGCACCAGCAACTCCCGCCGCTACCTGGAGAAGGCACCGGCATGGCCGGACGGGCTCGTTGTCCTGGGCGACGCCCTGGCCACGTTCAACCCGGCCTACGGCCAGGGCATGTCGGTGGCCGCGCTCGGTGCCCTGGAGCTCAGGCACCAGTTCAAGTACGGCAACCCGACAGCTCCCGGCCGCGCCGCGAAAGCCCAGCGCGCCATCGCCCAGCACGTCGAGACGGCGTGGAGCATCGCGGTCAGCCAGGACGCGCTGTATGCGGAGACGCGCGGCGGGCAACAGACCGCAGCCGATCGTCTCGCCGCCCGCTACACGCGCCGCCTGACCCGCGCCGCAACCGGCTCCCTGCCCGCGGCCACCGCACTGTGGGATGTGAGCGGCCTCAAAGCAGGCCCCAGCCGTCTGCTTCACCCCAGAACCCTGCTGGCCGTCCTGATGGGCTCCCCACTGCCCCAGCTGGACGAGCCGCCCCTGACCGAGGGCGAGCTGGACGTCCTCACCGCTCTCGCTCCCCTGGACGGACCGCCCTCATCCACGCCTGCCTGAGGACAGAACATTGTCAGAGACGGCCCGCCGAGAAAGGACTCCGGGACGATGACACCCGAACATGCCGCCGCCGAAGCGCGCCTCCAGGCTGCCCTTGCCACAGCACTCGATGACGGCTGGAGAGTTCCCGACGAACCCCAGAAGCACCTCACCGCTTTCCTCACACACGACAGCGGCAGCTGGGCGATGTTCTTGCCCGTCCCCCCGATCGGCCTCATCGCGCTGATCGCAGGCCGTGAAGACGGCCGGCCACGCCAGGCGGAGCCCTACACGCCCGACCTGGACAAGAACACCGACCTTTACGAGTGGCTGGCATCCGGCGAACTGACCGGCCCTGCCCAAGCAATGGCCGCATCCATCCGCAACGTCCTGAAGCCATGAACTTGTGTCACAGTCCATCGAAGGCGGCCTGGTCACACCGGGTCCCCGGGGTTGAATTCGCTGGTCGGGAGATCTCTACTGAGTACAGTTCCTTACGGTAAGCAGAGGTGCGGCCCGGCGCTTCGGGGATGCCGCCGGGCCCGCACTGCTCTCACAGTCCCACGTGTGGATGCTGAGTTCTGGCAACGGGCAGCCGCCCCTCCGTGACGACCGGCGAGCCTGAATGAACGGACTGATCTATTACGTCGCGGCCGCCGTTCTGTGGACCGGACTCGCCGCACAGATCCCAGATCTGGTCCGTCACGGACGAGACCGCCTCAAGTGGACTTTCTGCGCAGTCGTCTTCCTGTCCGGACTGCGTTTCCTGCTCGGCGCGCCGCCTGCGGTGGCGATGATCAACAGCGTCACGGGTGTACCGAACACGGTGGCACCGCTGGCGTACGGGGCGGTGACAGCTTTCAGCGCGGCGTCCCTCATCCTCATCGTGCAGTGGCGAGGCGGCGATTTCCGCACATGGCGGCGCGTGAAGCGCCGCCCGGCATGGGACTGCGAAGATCTACTTGAGGTAGACAAACCCGTCGGTCGTGACGGTCGGGCGTCCCGAGGTGCCGGTGACCACGATCTTCACCGTGTGGGCGCCGCTCGTGGACCAGGTCTTGGTCCATTGCACGGCGCGGTACGAGGTGGTGGCCGACTTCATGTCCACCGTGGTGGCCTTGACGCCGTCGACGTAGATGTCCGCCTGGCCGGAGCCGGCGGCGCGGGAGACCACCCAGGCCGCCGAGCGGCCGGTGAACGTCCAGGTGAGCGAGGCGTTCTTGGCGGTGCTGCTGTACGACTTGCCACCCAGGTAGCTGCTGGAGGTCTTCGTCGTCCAGGCACCGGTCCGGGTCGCGGACGTCTCCTGGAGGATCGTCGGGGTGGCGGTCAGGGAGGCGGAAGCAGTGTTTCCGGCGTAGTCGTACGCGGTCATCGACCAGGTGCCGGCCGTGCCGGAGTTCGCCGTCAGCGCCGCACCGGTGACGGTCGGCCCGTATGTGTGCGCGGACGGCTTGGTGAGGCGGACCTCCTTCAAGGTGCTGTTGTCGGCGCCCTTCCAGTTCAGAGTCACCGGGACGGCGGTGGTGTCGACGGTTCCGGTGCGCAGCGCGAGCGACGGCTTGGTGGAGAAGGTCGGCGCGGTGGTCTCGGCGACGACAGTGGTGCCGGCCGTCACCGTGGTGTTCCCCGAGATGTGGGTGACGCGCACGGCGAGGGTGTGACTTCCCGGGGTGAGGGTCAGCGGGGCCGACGTGGCCGCCGGACCGCCCGTCGTGGCGACCTTCCCGTCCACGAGAACGTCGAAGCGCCGGATGAAGGCGGACGCCGTCGTCGTCGTCCAGTTCACCGTGAGGGAGCCCTTGGTGTACGCGGTGGTACCGGACAGACCGGCACCGGTGAAGGGCTTGAGGGCGAGCCCGGTGACGGGACCTCCTGCCAGGGCGCGGATCTCGGGCACGGAGGCGTACAGCTTGTTGCCGGGGCACTCGGTGAAGTAGCCGTCACGGTGGCCTGATATGCGGTAGAACGACGCGGTCTGGCCGAGCTTGAACTTGCCGTTGTCCATACTCGCCGTCAGATCGACCTTGCCCGCCGGGTCGTGGCGGTACTGGCCGAGCTTCCACGCGGCGATCTGCGCGACCGAGGACTTGGCGGCAGCGGACGCGTCGATCGAGGAGTACTCACCGAGGACGGCGATGCCCGCGGAGTTGGTGTTGAAGCCCGGGTTGTGGGCCCCGATCACCGGCTGGTCCACACCGCCCTTGCGGCCCTCGAAGATGGTGCCGCACTTGTCCACGAGGAAGTTGTAGCCGATGTCCTTCCAGCCGTTGCTCTTGATGTGGTACGCACGGATGGCGCGGACCAGAGCGGCCGATTCGGCACAGGTGTAGGTGTTGGCGTCCACGGTGTGATGGACGAAGACGACCTTGATCTCCGTGCCGTAGCCGGGTGCTTCATCGTTCAGCGACTCGTCGGCTCCCCACTGGGCCCGGGTCGTGATGACGGGCTTCGGGGCCGTGGACGTCGGCGCCGCCGGCACCGTCGCTACAGGTGAAGCACTGACCGACGCACTGGGAGTGGTGGTTGCTGCCGGGGTGCTGCTCGAAATGGTCTCGCCGGGCGAAGGCGACGCGGAGTCATCCGCCGGTGGCGGGGACGTGGATTCGCCCTCCTCCGGTGTGGTGGTCACCGTGTCGGGCGGAGTCGCGGTCGCCTCGTCACTGGGCTCCGCGTCGACGGCGAAGGCCACCGGTTCGGGGCTGACAGCCGCGGTGCCCTTGCCCGGATCGACCATCTCCAGTCGCAGTCCGGCCGGAAGAGCGGAACCCCGGCCGTCGACGCGTACCTGTACGCCGTCCGACGAGCCCACCCAAGCCGGCTCGGTGGCACCGCGCCTGCTCTCTTCGGCCGCAGCGCCGCGACCGCCGACTTCCAGCGACTTCCATGCCCCCCACTCACCACTGCTGCTGCTGCGGGCACGGACCTCGACCGAGCCTGGCAGATCGGCGGTCGGCTTCGTCCACGACAGACCCACCAGACTGAACGGCTGGGTCTCACGCTTGGGAATCTCGCCGCGGTCACCGTCGACCTGCAAGGCAGCAGAGCGCACATGAGCCTGCACCGGCCCCGTGACCGGCTTGTCCTGGCCACTGCCGCTCCCCCCGGAGCCTCCTGGAAATGCCTGGAAAACAGCAACGCCACTCACCCCCGCAGTCACGACGGCGACAGCAGCCCACACTCTACGTTTGCTCATATTGCTCGGACGCCCCTCCAGGCCAGACGGCATCGCACGCCGGGAGATTTCCTCGACCAGCGCGTGCCACAACTATCAGCCGTCAGAGTAACGGAAAAACTGCGAACCCAATACGTGCCGAAATGGACACTGAAGGCCAGTCGCTTCAGTGATTGCGCTCACGGGACCCGTGTTCTATTCCAGTATCACTGGCGAGACACTGTTGGAACCGCGGCATTCACATGACTGAAGCTTTTGGGCCTTCCGCGGTGGCCTGCTTGCGGGAGACCGGGGCCAGTCTGAAAGATCCCGCTCTGTCTCGCCGATTCTCGTTTCGAGTGACTCTTCCTGAGCTCGGCTTCCCCGCTGGACACCGCAGCGAATGCCCTGGTGATCCGGGGTCCTGCGGTGCGTGGGACGCCTCCGGCCCGCACCAGGAAGACTTCGCCAGCAGTGCTGGCACCTGCGGACGGCGCAATCCTGTTGCCAACCGCCGCCAAGCCGTCGAGAGCGAATCTTCCGATACGCCTATAGATGTTCCGGGGGGCTTGGATCGCGTAGTGCGGACGGCCGTGACGTTGAGGGCATAGGCGAGAAAAGCGAGCGGCCTATTACGCCAGGCCTTTCCCGTCGCGGCAACAGCTCGGCCCGTGCGCTCGACCGCAATACTGAGCGAGCTCAAAATGGGCAAAATGTTCACTATGGCGCCGAGGTGTCCGACTTCAGATCGGACAGGTAAAGCGTCAATAAAAAGAAAGAAGGAAATGCGGCAAAGCGCCTTCGGCTTACTTGACTCAGCCATTCATCAGCACAATCAGGCCACCGTCGACGCGGCCGTGAAACGCCTGACGCAGACGACGCCCCACGGCCGAAGCCCGTGGGTGCGGACGGTCCGTCAAGTCTGTTGCCCGCCCGCGTGGGACAGTCCCAGGGGGCAGCACCGCGCCGAGTGGATAGCACAGCGCCCTGGGGCCGTTCGCACGGTAGGACGTCTGGGAAAGGCCTGTGCCCCCTGCACCAGGCAGGGGGCACAGACCTACGTGTCTCCTTGGACAACTGCTACCGGGCAGGGTGCCGGTGTCAAGCAACCCGGGACAGCGTCGTCGCACCAGCCTCGCGGGCCTTCGACTCAAGGGTTTCTACCTCGTGGTCAGGGATGCCCACGCACACGATCCGCTCGTTCTCGACCGTGGAGAAGATCACCTTGTTGTCGAGGACGGATTCGCAGTCGATGGTGCGGTGGGCAAGCCGTGAGAAGTAGGTCATGCCCCCGCTGGTCGTGAGATCCAGGGAGACGGCCATGTAGGGATCTCCCCCACGGCGTCCCGCGTTCGCGGTCTGGGCCTGAGCCGCAGCAGCCTGCCGCAGCTCCTCGAAGAGACGTTTCGGCTCAGGGTCCGTGATCTCGAAGTCGGCGTACAGATCGATCGTTGTTTCGGCGCCGACCGTTGCCAGGTACTCCCCCACCGCGGTCAGGAAGATTTCCATGTCGGCGTCTGTGGCCGATGTAATTTTCACGAAGGTGTCCTCGTCAGCGTGATCGGGATTGCCTGGGGGGGGGGGGGGGCGGGCCCCCCCCCCCCCCCCCCGCGGGGGGGGGGCGAGCGCGCCGCGGCGGCCCCCCCCCCCCCACCCACACCCCCCACCGACGCACG